>CAZGAI010000092.1:0-10475 GCA_964523175.1 uncultured Victivallales bacterium
TGTTTGTTTTCTCTGATAAAAAACCCAACAATTTTTCAATATAGAATTCAATATTATCAAAAGTTTTCTCTTTATAACAGTCTTTAAAAATAGCTTCATATTTATCTGCAAATATTAATTTTGAGAAAACCTCTTTGATTTTGAAATAAGATTCAACTCCTGCTAAATTATATTTAGCGACAAAGTTATCATAATCAAAAAAATTACAACATTCTTCAATGTCAAAATTAATATCAATTTTTATTATCTCAATGATTTCATTAATTGATTCTACAAGATTACTATGTTTGTATAAAACATCATCAGTATCATTTAATCCATTAGCGATAGAATTTACATTTTCTAAGTCTCCATGATGCTTTAAAATTGCTAGAAATACAGGAAGCGACTTCTTATCTAAATTATAACTTTTGTCCCTTAAATAAACCAGAGCTCCCATCAAAGCGTGTATTGTCTTTTTATTATTCTTAACAGAAGGATCAATATAATCCTGAAAGGATTTACATAACTTACCTAAATCATGATAAGAAGCACTTTCTTTGTGTAATTCATCATTAAAAGTATCTGCTATATTTTGTAAATGATTTTTATACGGATAATCAGGATGAGAGTAATACCTCTCGTTTATGTCAAATAAACTCACAGTTATATTCCCCTGTAAACAATTTAATATTGTATCCAGCAACCGGTTCTTTAAAAAAGAGTGATTTATTACAATCTCCAAACACTATTTTTTGATAATCTCGATATTCCCTGTTCCCTACAACCTTTGTTGCTGAGTGCATAGTTGAATATTTATTCCCAGCTTCAAAGGTTATTTTATCAATGCTCTTAGTAAATGAATCAACACTGTGTAATAAACAACTTTTAAAATCTACACAATCTATTAATTCATAGTTTGCAGGAAATTCAGAGTTGCCCATATATAATTGAAAAGACGATTGATGCTTTTTCATTACAGGTAAAATTTCATTTTCATATTTATAATTATTGATAAAAACAGTGTAACTTGGATTTATTAATAGCTCCCGTCGAATTGGTTTAGGTTTAGTCATTTTACTTGAAATATTTTTATCCAATACCTTAAGTTTTGTTTCTAAATCGGCTTCAGCTTTTTTAATTTTCTGTTCCATACCTTGAAGCCTTTTAATATCTTTTTTATTTTTAGATAATTCGATTTGATTAGATAACTTTTTTTGCTCTTTGATTAGTAAATTCAGAACCATCTTAGAATTATACATGTTTTTTAGATTTGAATGTTTTCCTTCTGACTTCTTTGTATAATCTTCAACATAATTTTGAGAAAAACTTTTCTTTCTAATCGGACTATTTAATACAACACTATATTCAAAATCAAAATAATCTGGATCATTAAAATAAGCATTGTAATCAATTCCCAAAACACTCGCAAGCATACCGCCAATTGTTGTTTTAGGTGGTAATGCCATAGTTATGTTTTGAGTTATTGTAATAGGATCTCGAAACACTCCGAAATGTCCCCATAATCTAAATGCAAACATAATTATTTCTCTTGATTAAGGATTTGTAATTCTTCAATATATTCTACCTTTTTAATATCATCTAACTCTGCTCTATACTTCTCCACACTATCATCAAGAATGATTACAACTTTTTCAATTTCATCTTCAGCTTTATTTAAAGCTTTTATTAAACGAGAAAAATCAAATTCGGCATCATTAATACTACGAATCATAGAAGTATCTGAATTTTTTAAACCAATTAATTCGTCAATTAGTCCAATGAAATATTTACTTGTATCGGTGTAAATAACTCTAATCATTATTCTGGGTTTTTGACCTTCTTTGCTACGAGTATTTAGAAATTTTGTTCCCATCCAAAGAGAATCAATCATAGTTAAAATATCATTTTCAGAAGTCTCTGCTTTATTAGCCTGCATTCTGTTAATCGTTCCATACATTCCGAAAAGACCAAAAGGGATATAATTATCTGCTCTAAATGTTTTAGTGAATTTAGCTTCACCATCTTTACCTGTTGTAGCAAATGCTCCAGTTCCACTTTTTAAAATTGTCTCTGTTTTATTTAGAGATTTTGTCCAGCCAAACTGAACGGCTCCGACTAGTTGAATATTGCTTTTAGGTGCAACTCCACCAAATAAACGATTATCAATACACTTTAAAAATATAGGAAGATTTTCGAGATTATTTTCTTTAAATTCTTTTTTTAATTGATCAAAACGCTGTTCAGCAGTTAAACCTTTTTCAAGAATTTCATCATTATTAATAAAAATCATTTCTTTTTTGCGATATTGTAAATCATCACGAATTGTTCTTTTTACACGTACGTCACTTACAATAGCTTTTTCATCCACTTCATCAAAACGAGGAGCATTATCCGCGCTCATATCTCCATTGGGATTACACATTTTTGCATCCCATACAAATAATAATTCACTTTGTTTTGCTAAATTTTTCATAAAATTATTCTCCAATTTTTGTTGTTTTGTTTTTATTATTTTTACTTGAAGGGTACATATCACAGAATTTTTGATAATCATCAAATCCCGCAACAAAGGCATAGGAAATTTTTGCATTAGAAAGTCCGGCAGATGATGTAGCAGGTACTTCATGTGATAATCTCCGAATCTCCGAATCATTCCTTATTTTTAGTCTTAACTTTTGTTCAAACCTAAATGTCATATCAAATATTTTATCTAAATTACGATAATTAATAATTTGATTCGATAACCAATTTTTAAATGTTGTATTCCCTTTACTCACTACAGAGTTATAAGAACTTCTTATAACTGCTCTTGAATAAGCCCCGATATAATAAGCTTTCTGAATTGCTGGAATCGCAAAGTAATCAATAGATTCTTGCGATACTCGCAAATCTAAAAACTCAACGAACAAATGTTTTCCACTTTCACTCATATATTACTCCTGTATTTTATTTAAAGTTTTTAAAAAGTTAATAATAGTATTTTCTTTTTTTATAAAGCTATCAGGATATTCGATCCATTCCAAAAATCCTTTTTTAGTTAACCTTTTTTTGTGCCCATAATCGTGTAAGCGATTAAATTCGAATCGTTTTAATAAATCATCATATTTAATTTTTATATCGGATAAAAGCAATTTTGCTAAATACAATCTTTCTGTAAAAATAGAATTTTTATTGTTTTGAGTACCTCCATTAACAGCAAAATATAATTCTTGACGATTGAAAAAATCCTGCAAATAAGTTTCATCATGATTTTTACTACTTAATATAAATAAATCATTGATTTTATTATTATGCATTTCCTTTACAACATTACTCATTTGACTTGGAATAACATCTTCAATAGTTCCTTTAATTTCAAAAGAAAGATTCGTTCTGTTTATAGATGTAAATAAATAATCCAAAGTAACAGAGTTTATGTGTTCTTCGATAGTTAAGATCTGCTCATTAAATTCCTGAATCACACCTAAATCTATTGAAGCAATTTCAGTAGATATTTTTTGATACTGTTTTTCTTCCTGAATAGTTACTTCTTTTTTCTTTTTGAGTTGTTCTATTTTAGTTTTAAGCTTTTTCTCTTCTTTGTTTAACTCCTTAAGAATAGTTCTTTTTCCGTCCGTTTTTTTCTTGGCCTGAACAAATCTCTCAATAATTAACTTATAAATTTTATCATCATCAGAAAGTAAGTTGGGAATAATGATATACTCCAAGCCTTTGTAGTAAAAAACTAAATTATCAAGTATATACATCCATGCAAATTTTATATTTCTGGCACTTTCCAAGGACAAAGGTAAATTTTCATTAACTCTGTATTTCAGCTTATCATGATATTGATCATAGGAAAAAACCTTAACATCGGTTTTATAGCCCACCTGTGTTTTTTCATTAGTAAAAACATCATAACCATCGTTTAGCTTGTCAAACTCTACAGGATTAAGATACCAATTATTCCACACTTCGGGCATTTCTTCAAAAAATGTTTTCCCGTTTATTGATAGCCAAATTATATAATTATCCTTTTCTAGTTTTATAATTTTGTTTAACAATTCAAGTAATCTTTCATTCCAGTTATTTTTTCCTTTCTTGGAATTAATCTTATCAAGGTTTTTTTGTAATATTTTTTTTTTCTGGTTAAGTTTTTTTGTTTTTTGTGACAACTCTTTTATTTTTTTTTCATCTTCATTAAATTTATTCTTCTCTATCTCTAATATTGATAACTCTTCTTCTGTTTCACCAATCTCAAATTCACAAATAACATATTTTGAATGCTCTCTAATACCCCGAATTTCTTCTAGAATAATATCTATTTGCCTTCTTGTTTTTTCCTTGCAAAATTTTTTAGTACAATATTCTAATGAATTATATAAAAGTGTTAACTTTTCAATAGGTTTATCATCAAGAACACTTATATTGGGATACAAATAAAATGCATTACTTGTTCCACCTATTTTTCTTGTAAAAAAGAGTTTATCGTTTGATATCCCATCTTTATTTAAGACTAATGATGTAATTTCATCGTCGTTAAATTGAAAATCAATATTAAGATAAACAGATTCTGCTCCATTCTTAAAAGTTGGAATTTCCTTGATTGAAGATTTAATATCATCTTCGGATAATACACTGCCTATTTTCCATAACTTGTAAGCTAAGCTCATTCCATCATCCTTTCTTTTTATCTAGTCAAATTTTATATGTGTTAATCTGTGTTAATCTGTGGACTGGCTATAGTATTTTCTTAACCGTTCCGAAGCCGCGGGAGGTGGATTTGCCGAGGCCGAGGTAGTCGGGGATAATGTAGTTTGTTTTAAAAATTCCGGTGAAAGCGGACATTGGAATACCCTTTAGCTTTGCTCTGACATGTTTGTGTTTTAGGTTCATTTTAATTATCTGATCATCATTCAGATGAATACCCAACCCTTTTGACATTGACATTATATTACCAACCAAAATTTTCTCTAATAAACTGTTCTTCTCATCATAAGTGGTACACTCTTTGTATTTTTTGTAATTTTTCTCGTTAAGTGCCATCCAGGGAGAAGTGAATTCGTAGACAAGAGTTTCAGTACTAAATCCTGCTCCGCTGTTATCCAC
Organism: uncultured Victivallales bacterium; assembly: GCA_964523175.1. Taxonomy (GTDB): domain Bacteria; phylum Verrucomicrobiota; class Lentisphaeria; order Victivallales; family GWF2-38-69. The sequence goes on from CAZGAI010000092.1 coordinate 5,071, forward strand.
TTTCAAGTCTTTCTCATGAACTGGAATTTTGATATTATCTATAATTACTTCATCCATGGACAGGAATATTTTGGAAAAGACTTCTATTGCTTTATCTGTTATAGCAATAATTGATGGAGTTTTGTTTATCAGTTTAAACTGAATTAACGGATATCGGGTAATAGTTGAACCGTCCTGTCGATGATTGTGAATGAGGTCGTATTTTTTGTAAAGATTGCCCATGTAACCCCGGAACTTATGCAGTTCTCCCGATGATAACTTTAAAGTATTGAAAGATAATGTCCCAATTTTAATATTCATATTTTAAATTCCCCTGTAATTAAAAACTGACAATAAGATGTTGTCTCTTATAATTTCTACTTATATGTTAAATTTCTATGAAAAACATATTAAAATAAAAGAAAATTTAAAATTAAACAAAATGTGTTTATAATGAAACATATTTTGTTTGTAAATCCCCAGTTTTTGATATCTAAATAACCTTACCGATTAAGTTTATTCGAGTAATTCGTTTAATTCGGTGATAAAAGAATTTTTTGGTTGCGGCTTTACTGCTCCGGGTCCATTAGTGGTGAAACCTTTGTTTTATTTATGTATCCCGTGACTTTTTAATGCTGCCCAAAGGTTGCGTTTTCGGTTGTGATTTGATTTCCAGTTATTATAAAATCTTCTATAAATATCCGTATTCAGTTCTTTGGCAATTGCCAGCCACTTGGCGTGGCGTGAGTAATCGGCTTTGCGCACATCAGCAGGTGAGGGGATAAATTTATGAACATTGTTCATCCAGGCGTTAATAATGTTTTCTTTTAAAGATTCAGTACCCGTTTGTTTTAAATATGCTAATCGATTGCTGTTAAGCTCTTGCTGGGATGGATCTTTTGCACCAAAATCGTAAACGTCGAATGATGAATGATCAGCTGTTACAATATAGCTTTTCAATGTGGGATATGAATTTAATATCCCGGTTGCAGGCAGGATGTCTTTTGAAAGCCTTAACAGAAGCTGAAAATCTTTTCCGCGGTCAAAGGATGAAGTTACTTTTATTGGAGATTCAAGCCATTTTGCTGTTCTGACAATAAAACTCTGTTTGTTCTCATCCAGTAGAAAGTCAATTAGCCAATTTAGCCAGTTATTGTTATTGTCTGAAGAATAATTATGTGGAAGTGTTTTTCTTTGGACGAACAACTTCCATTCTCTAAGATAATTGTCATAACAGGATAAACCTTTATTGTTAAGGAAAAGTGTTCTCAGATTTTTCCAGTCATAAGGCTTTAAATAGAAGTCATACTGCACTTTTACTGCTCCTGCTTTTTCGGATATATCCAATGTTTTACATAATTCCACCCAGTCTGTAAAAATCTTATTAAGCCTGGGGTCTGTTTTGTTACAGTGTGTCGCATAGATAGTGTGATTAATATTTGTGTTAAAATCACCATAAGTATTTTGCCTGAAAAATTCAGAAACACTCAGACCACAATATTCTTCAGCGTTAACAAAATCTTCGTTTTTATTATAGTTTTCATAAACAGGAATGCCATATTCCCATTTTTGATTTATCATATCCTGTGAAGTTTTAAGAAAAGCAGTGTTATCCGCTACTTTTTCAGTTGTATGAAATATGTCATGCCAAATGGAATTAACGTTATTAATTTCTTCAGTCCACCCGGACGCTTTTTTCAAAGCACATAATTCATTATATAGTTCTTTTAGGTTTTCTTTTGATTCATCCTGCAGGAAAGATTGAGCGAAATGTGAAGTACATGGTTTGGTATAATAAAATTCTTTAGTTTTTGTTAAAAAGCTATTTATTGATTCTCTATTCAACCAGTTCCATTTAAGAATACATTCAGCTCCTTTTTTATCCAGTTCAAACTCTGAATATTCAGCTCCCATCCATTCAGGAAAACTGGTGATTCCGGATTCAATTTCTTCAGCTAGATTTGTAAAATAATCATCATTAATAATGTTTAGTTCATGTATTCGATTCAGCATGGGCAGCATTTGTGTAAAAACTTTATCAATATCATTGGAAAAAGAATAGGCATCAAACTCCGGGGAATCCCAGTGATGCTCCTGGTCAACATATTCTCCTTCCTCATCTCCAAGTTCCATTATGCAGCTATTGAGTTTAAGTAACAAAGTTTTAAACTCTTCCTCAAACTTATCATCGGTAGCTATTATTTTAGATGCATCTGAATTTGAAGAATGTGCATTGGATTTGACTATAGTCTTATAAATTTTAGAAACATCTTCATCCATACAATCCAAGATGATATTGTTTCTTTTTTTATCAGTCAACTTAAAAACTGAACTGATAAAGTCTTCCAGCTGTTTAGCTGTGATTCCATCAATAAATTTTTTAGCAATATTCATTTTAAAATTCCATATTTGTGTTCATAAACGTTTATTTGCGGTTAAATTAGTTATGCTTTTTTATTCTTTTATTAACTATTTCTTTTAGCTCTAGTGGGCCAAGAATCTCAATACTGCCGAGCCACTGCATCAACCAGGAAGCAAACTCTCCCAGATATGAAAGTTTCCAGGTCATTATTGTGCCTTCATCAGTATCCTCTGAATGCTGCGAATTATGGAATTTATACTCCTTAATAGACTGAGCTGTTTCGCCTTTGAACAGAACTTTTATATGATACGGGTTGTTGAGCCTTTTGGGATCAAAACGTACCCACCATGCATCGCCGAGGTGTTCTTTAGTATTAAAAGGGGTCTTTTTGTACTCTGAACTGATAGTTTTAAGCTGCTCTATTCTGGCGAGTTTAAAGTTTCGGAAAGCATTTCGTTCTTCACAGAATGCAACTAGATACCAGCTGATAGGCGTATGTATAAGTTTATAAGGATGAACAATTCGAATACTGGATTCACCTGATATGGACTTATAAAAGAAGCATACTTTTTTTGTTTCAATAATGGCTTTTCTTAATGTGTTAAGGATTTCTGCTAGTGATTCTGTGATATTTTGGCTTATGCCGTAGGCCGGGCCGCAGTCAAAAACCGGATCGGAATCTTCTGATATCATCAGGCTTAGTTTATCTTCTACAGACTTGAGTTCTGGATTTTCGCTGACCATAGAATGAATCATATAGTAAACATAAAAATATTCTTCGCTGTTAAGTCGTATCGGTTTAAAATTATCGGGCCAGATAACTTCGTATCTGTCTAATTTTCTTAGATACCTGATTTTTAAACCCGTATTTTTCAACCTTGATACGTCTGATGCAAAAATCCTTTCGTTATCGGATGTTAAATTAATTATTTCATTTCGCGATTTAGCATCTTTCATTAATGATAGAACGTTCCAGATCCTTTGAATTACTTCTATCTTTAAACCTTTTGGCATATATACTCCTAAAACTTTTTGTCAACTAATTTAACTAATGAAGCGAATTATTTTTATATAAGAAGATAACAGAAGCATAAATAATATCAAGCTAAATGCAGTTATAAGTGTAATAAAAATAATAATACAAAAATAAAAAGAATGTATTGATTTAGCTTTTTAGCCGATATATAATATTAACCACGGAATACTCGGAAGGAACGGAAAGTATTTATCCACAGATTACGCAGATGAACACGGATATTATTTTTTCTGATTACTGAGGGTAATCTACAATGTTTAAACCTGCGTTAATCTGCGTAATCTGTGGACAGAAAAAAGGTGTTGTATTTATGGAAACATTAAAAAAACTTCAAATACTATCAGAAGACTCCCAGTATGATTTAGCATGCGCCTGCGGAACTAGTAAGGATGACAGGCGGCACAGAGGCGGGGACGGAAAATGGCTTTACCCTGTTACTTTGCCTCAGGGCGGACATTCAGTTTTATTTAAAACACTATTGTCAAATGTTTAGGAATGACTGCAAATACTGCCCGCTTAGAGCAGAATCAAATGTTAGAAGATGTTCTTTAACCCCTGAAGAAACGGTAAAAACTTTAATGGAATATTATCGGAAAGGGACAGTATTTGGTATGTTTCTAAGTTCCGGGGTGATTGATAATCCTGACTTTACTATGGACAGAATAAATGCTGTTGCTAAAATTTTGAGAAGGAAGCATCGTTTTAACGGGTATCTGCATCTTAAAATAATTCCGGGAGCTTCAGATGCAGCGATTGCGGAGACTGTTTCTCTGGCAAATGCTGTTTCTGTTAATATTGAAGCTCCAGGCGAAAAATATTTTCGAAAACTATCCGATGAGAAAGACTATTTAAAGGATATTATTCGTCCTATTAAACTGATTTCAAGGTTGTCAGATGAAAGCAGAAAGCGTGGCAAGGTTAAATTATCGACCCAGTTTATTGTAGGTGCATCTGATGAACCTGATTCAGAAATAGTAAAATACTCTTTTGGTTTGTACAAAAGGCTAAACTTTAACAGAGTTTATTTTTCAGCGTACCAGAGCGGGCTTGGAAACTTGAATATTCCAGGAGAGAAACGCTTCTTTCTAAGAAACGAAGATTTCTTTGTAAGAGAGCACAGGCTGTATCAGGCAGATTTTCTGATACGTCAATATGGATTCAGTGAAAATGATTTTTCTTATGAAAATAATGGAAACCTTAGTTTGGAAAAAGATCCTAAACAAGTATGGGCGGATAAACATCCGGAGTTTTTTCCAGTGAGAATTAACAGTTCGGATAAAGAGGCACTGTTACGTGTACCAGGATTGGGGCCAACATCAGTTAGAAAAATCCTCAAAGCCAGAAAAATCCATGAAATAAAGAATCTTGAAGACATTGGGATCAAAGGTAAACTTAAGCAAAAGGCTTCCGGGTATATCTGTTGTTGAAAAAGCATTTGAATTGATTTTTTAACTTGAGAATTGATGTTGAAATTCTGAAAATATACATTATAATTAAAAAATTAGCATAACTCTAAAATATGTTCTTTTTGATGATTCTTACTAATATCAAATTTTTAGGTCGGTTATAATAAGAAGCAAAGGGGGGGGTAATGGTGAAAAAGGTAGTCGTTTTAATTTTCTTATTGGCCAGTAGTAACTGTTTGTTAGGGTATTCTTTGAATGATGTAGACCTGTCATGGAGCTCTTTTAAAGAGAACTTATACGTTAAAGGCAACGGTTTTAAAAATACATTAAAAGGCAGCGATTTTCAGGATCCTACAACATGGGTTAATGCTCAGCTTATTCATTTATGCCTAGATGTTTCTACTTTTGACAAAGAACACAATATTAATAACAAAGGAACGGAACCATTACAAATTGCAGAAGATTTATATACTAAAAAAGGGAACCAATATTGGCAATATTCTGATGATCAATTTTGGTGGATACTTACTGCTATTAGGTTATATGAAATAACAAAATCAAAAATATATTGTTACTATTCAGAACGCTTGAAAAAACTTGTTTTTTTCTATAATGGTTAATG
>CAZGAI010000093.1:0-10463 GCA_964523175.1 uncultured Victivallales bacterium
TAGACAAAAGAATAGATATTTTTGCAACAGCAATCCGTAATGGCCTGACCTTTGATGATCTTGAAGAACTGGAGCTGGCCTATGCACCTCCTTATGGTTCGGCAAAAGACCCTATAAATTTTGCAGGCTTTGTCGGTAATAATATCTTAAGAGGTGATTCACAAATAGTTACTCCCGAAAATATTTCAAAAGGGGCATTTTTATTAGATATTAGAGAACCGGATGAAGTATTGTGCGGAACAATATCAGGATCACTAAATATACCGCTTGGAAAGTTGAGAGATAGTTTAGATAAACTTCCCAAAAATAAAGAAATTGTAGTTTTCTGTAAAGTTGGAGCAAGAGGATATTTGGCGGAACTTATATTACGTAACAATGGGTTTAATGTAAAAAACCTTAGCGGAGGGTATGAAACCTGGAAGCTGTTCTTTCCCTCGCCTGATTTTTGCACAAATGTGCCAGTTTTACAGCAAACAGGAAACGTTTCTAAAACATTAACTGACAACTCAGTAATAAAAATAAAAACAGAGATTAATGCCTGCGGGCTGCAGTGTCCCGGTCCGATTGTCAAAGTTAAAGAAAATATTGACAAACTAAATAACGGTGAAATACTGCAGGTAAAGGCTAGTGACCTTGGATTTATAAAAGATATACCAGCCTGGTGCAGTGCTACAGGTAATACGCTAATTGATGTTAAAAATAAAAAAGGTATTATAGAAGCCTTGATTCAAAAAGGAACTGGAGAAGAAACTCCTATGACTATAACAAAAGATGTAAATGGTAAAAAAAGAACGACAATAGTAATGTTCAGTAACGACCTTGATAAAAGCCTGGCTGCAATGATCATTGCTTCCGGATTTGCCACACTTGGACATGAAGTGACAATATTTTTCACATTCTGGGGAATAAATGTTCTAAGAAAAGACAACCCGCCAAGATTAAAAAAAGATCTGTTAAGCCGCATGTTCGGTTTTATGATGCCGCGCGGTGCTAAAAAACTTGCATTGTCTAAAATGCACATGATGGGAATGGGTACCGGCATGATGAAACATGTTATGAAAACAAAAAATATAGATTCACTTCCTGAATTAATGAAACAGGCACAATCCCTAGGGGTTAAATTTCAGGTTTGTGAAATGGCTATGAACATGATGGGGATTCAGGAAGAAGAACTTATTGACAATATTGAACGCGCAGGTGTAGCTAATTTTGCAGCACTGTCAGAAAAAAGTACAACATCATTGTTTATTTAACAATATAAATAAGGAAAGTATGAAAAATGAAATTTATTAAATACATTCTTCTATCGGTTTTCGTAGTAGCAATCGCATCCTGTTCGAATAAAACTGATTCAGAAAATCAGAAAACCGGTAATACGGTGGTTGAGGCTGCCGGTGCGGTAGAAAAAGATGCAGCAGCTGTTAAATCCGATAATCAAAAAGCTAAATCTCAGGGAAAAGTTTTATCTGCCTCTAAAGAGAGCGAATCATTGGTTATAATTACAAATGATTCAGATTTTGATGCTAAAGTGCTTAAGGCTGATAAACCTGCGCTTGTAGATTTTTATGCCGACTGGTGTGGTCCATGCAGAATGCTTGCTCCTACTATAAAGAAAATAGCTTCTGAATACAGTGGAAAAGCGATTGTTGCTAAACTGAATGTAGACAAACTCAAGGAGCTGTCCGGTAAATACAAAATAAGCAGTATTCCGTGTGTTATACTGTTTAAAGACGGAAATGAAGTCGGTAGAATAGTAGGTTTACGGACAATTGATACCTATAAAGAGGCATTAGATAAAATTATTAAAAAATAGCATGGCCATCTCTTTATAAGGGTAGATAAAAATATTTTTTACCGGTCATGTTTTTACTTATTGATATCTTGTCTGCAGCAATATACCAGCAAGATATAAATGCAGTTTTATGGAAGAGTAAATATTCCTGAAAATAATTATTACAGAAAGGGTATAACTAATGATACTGAGAATTATATTAGGAGTCGTTATTGGTGGTGTTATTGGGGGAGTTATTGGTTATGTAGGTAAATGTACAGGTGGTACTTGAGGCATGACATCCAATCCCTGGTCAGGGATCATTTTTGGTGCAATATTTGGGCTGATTATAACTGTATTTTCCTCTTCATCTGCTTAGATATTAAACATTCAAAAAGTTTTTGCTTCTCTTATCCGGGATTAAAAATCCCGGGCTACCAAACCTAACTGCTTTGCAGTATGAAATTAGAATCCAGAAAACTACTTGTCTTTCAAATAATATTGTCTATTGTCGAAAGTCTGTTGGTTACTGCCACCATTTTTCACAAAGCTCCGTTTCCTGTGCAGGTATAGTATATTTCTTTACTGCGGGTTTTATTGGTTTAACGTTTTACTGTTTTATTGCTCCGGTTCTTATTCTTAAAAAATTTGCTGCCCTGATCCTTGATTGTGCTGTCAGCTTCTACTAGAAAAGGTTATTTTTGCTCAAATAAAACAGAATCTTTCCCGCATTTCATTTTTTTCATATCTGCACAGAGCATAAAAACATTTGCATGGTTTAGTTCTACTGCATTTATTTTACATCTTTCAAAACCAAAATCGGTTTTAAAATAGAATCTACATAATTTACACGATTTCAAAATAACACTCCTTCATTTTACCATATTTAACTCTGCGTATTTAATTTTACATATAGAGGAAAAAAATCAATTGGCAAATATAATTTATTAATAATATTTTTTCATAAAGGAAATGTATATGAATAAAACAATGCTATATTTCTAGACTAATAAATCTTTCTAAGTTAATAGGCTACAAACCTTCAGGATATTAATGAAAAGTCAGCAAATTGATATTTTTTGGTTCTCAGGTACTGGAAATACGTTGCTTGTTGCTGAAGTGCTAAAGGAAACTTTTGAAAAAAATGGGAAAAAAGTGAAACTGTTTAATATTGAAAACAGTTCCTCTCTAAAGATAGACCGTAATCATGCCATTGGTTTAGGTTTTCCAGTAGCAATGCAGTCTACTTATCCTTTTGTATGGAAATTTATAAAAAAACTTCCTGAATCAGTCGGAACAGAAATATTTATGTTTGATACTCTGGCTACTTTTTCTGGCGGAATTGTAGGACCGGTAAAGAAAATGCTTTCAAAAAAAGGCTATAATTGTATTGGTGCCGCCGAATTTATTATGCCCAATAACTTATTCGGCACTCCTCCCTCTGAAAAATGTTCTGTAATAATAGACAAAACTCTTAAAAGAGTAACTGCGTTTGCTTATAACCTTCTTAACAATAAAGCACAATGGAAACGAATTCCTGTTCTTTCTGACATTATGTATTTGCTTTCATCCTGGCCTCAACTGTGGAAAATATTTGGGAAATGGATAAAAGTGAATCATGAAAAATGCAAAGGCTGCGTTCTTTGTGTAAAGTTGTGCCCGGTAAATAATATTGAGTTGAAATCTAATGTTGCAGTTAAGCATAAAAAATGCGAAATATGCATGCGCTGTGTGTCGTTTTGCCCATCGAATGCTATATTTTTTAAGAAAGAAGGCAAAAAAGCATATCGGGCTGCTAGAGCTGAAAATCTTCTTTAAACCTTTTTGAATCCTCTTTGCATTTATTTTTATTAATGACAATTTGGCGCTGTGTCAGGATGGATGCTTTCATTATTATTATGTGACATTATGGCACTATGTTTCTGTTTGTTCTACTTCTTAGTGAGACGTATAACTATTTATCTACAATATATATACATAATTTTATCCTTTTGGCATGAGCTTTGCTATATTAAATGCAGTGCTTAACTTAAAATAAAGGAGATAGTTAAAATGAAAATGATGCTAAGAAACAGATTGAATAGTTTACCCGTTTTTGGAAACCGCGAAACAAGTGAATTTTTTAAAGGAATAGACAATTTTACATCTGAACTTTTTGGGAATGAAAGTTGTTTTGGATTTTGTCCGGTATTTGATATTGACGTATCAAAAGATTGTTATAAAGTTACTGCCGAGCTTCCCGGTATGGAAATGAGTGATGTTGAAGTAACTCTTAAAGAGAATTCAATAATCATTAGCGGAGAGAAGAAATCCGAAAAGGAAAAGGATGTAGAGAAATATCATTATGCCGAACGCAAATACGGTAAGTTTGAAAGAGTCTTTAACCTTGGTGAAGATGTTGACCTTGAAAACATTAAAGCAACAATGAAAAACGGAGTGCTCAATGTAATTCTAAATAAAACAGAAAAAGCTATTGATACTCCTAAAAAAATTGTGATTACAGAAGGATAAACGCAAAATTCTTGATGAATAGCATAATATAAAAGCTCCTGAAATGGGGCTTTTTTTGTTAATGAACAATGAATTATTTAGTCTTTGTGGCTATTTTCTTGCTACTATAGATATTAAAGATCAATTTTTTTTATATGTTGATGAAAAAAGTTTGTTTACTTATTTAAATTTTACAAAATAGCTATATAATAAATATTGACGATTAGTCAGACTTCCACTAAAAGCAATGCGTGGTTGACCTTGGCTTTAAGTGTTAAGTTAAGCTAAAACCTAACAACTAACACAATATTCCAAAGAAATACTTTTCGTAAAATATCTTATTATTACAAAATAACATTATAAGGCTAAGAATTATGCTGGCAGATGGATTTAAATTAATGGTTGTCGGATTATGTACGGTTTTTGTTTTTTTATCTTTTATGATTTTAATTATTTCTTTAATAGCAAAGGTATTATTGCCGCTTATTAAAACCGCGGATTCTGAACAGTCGCCTGTTGTTACTCAAAAAGGAGCAGTTGTCGGCCCACTTCAGGAGGACAAGGCACTTGCTGGGGTGATTATGGCAGCTGTATATCGGTATAGAGCTGATAGGAAGAGAAAATGAGCTTGCAAGTAAATTATTAGAAGCATAAGATTCCTCCTTTTGTATCCTATAAAGTTGTGTCCTACCTCCTCATAACATAATGAAATATATTGAATATTTCATAGCCTAGCGCCGTACACATCTAGATTCAAACAATAAATTTACAAAAAATTATAATATTAAAACACAGGATAAAGTATGAAAAAAATTCAATTTATGGATACTTCATTCCGGGACGGTTTTCAGTCATGTTTCGGGGCACGCGTAAAGACAGAAGATTTTATACCGGCACTTGAGGCTGCAGTAGCCGCAGGAACAAAAAATTTTGAGATAGGCGGTGGAGCAAGATTTCAAAGCCTTTATTTTTACTGTCAGGAAGATGCGTTTGACATGATGGATAAATGCAGAGAGGTAGTTGGTCCTGAAATAAATCTTCAGACACTGGCCAGAGGGGCTAATGTAGTAGGGTTAGTTTCACAGTCTCGGGATATTATTGACCTCCATGCAAAAATGTTTAAAAAGCACGGTGTTTCAACTATTAGAAATTTTGATGCATTAAACGATGTACGGAATTTAGCATATTCAGGGGAGAGAATACATGCTCATGGTTTGAAGCATCAGGTTGTAGTTACTCTTATGGGGCTACCCCCCGGCTTTGAAAAAGAGTATGCACATACTCCAAAATTTTATGTGGACTGTCTTCAGAATATACTTGATGAAGAAATACCCTATGACAGTGTCTGCTTCAAGGATGCTTCCGGTACTTCAACTCCTAAAACTGTTTATGATACAATCAAAGAAGCTAGAAAATTGCTTCCTGAAGGTACTGTTATTCAATTTCATACACATGATACTGCTGGTATGGCTATAGCATGTAATATTGCTGCAATTGAAGCAGGGGCAGACATTATTGATCTATCTATGCAACCGTGCAGCGGCGGAACCGGTCAGGGCGATATATTGACAATGTGGCATAGGCTTAAAGGAACAAATTATAGTTTGGATATTGATTACGAAAAGATTCTTAGTGCAGAAGAAGTTTTTATGGAACAAATGAGTAAATATTTTCTACCTCCTGAAGCGCGTGAAGTGAATCCGATTATTACATTTTCACCGATGCCCGGGGGAGCATTAACCGCAAATACTCAGATGATGCGTGATAATAATTGCCTTCAACTTTTTCCAAAAGTAATAAAAGAGATGAAGGAAGTAGTTGCCAAAGGTGGATTTGGAACTTCAGTGACACCAGTCTCTCAGTTTTATTTTCAACAGGCTTTTGCAAATGTGACACAGGGTAAATGGAAGAAAATCACTGAAAGTTATGGCAAAATGGTACTTGGTTATTTTGGACTTACACCGTCAGAACCTGACCCTGAAATAGTAAAACAGGCATCTGAACAGTTTGGGCTTGAACCGACAAAAGAAGATGTACATGATATTAATGATAGAAATTCAAAACTGGGTGTTGAAGCAGCTAAAATGAAATTAAATGAAGCAGGATTACCAATAACAGATGAAAATATATTTATTGCTTCTACCTGTGCTGAAAAGGGAATTGAATATTTAAAAGGGAATAAACCTTTAGGTATCAGATATATAGAAGATGCGAAAAAAGGACCTACTCCAGTTATATCCAAAAAAAAAGAACCTGCTGTTGAAACAGATAATTATGATGTAACAGTTGATGGAAGAACCTATAATGTTCATATTGCACCTGGTGGTACTACAAATATTACACCTATGCCTGTCAAGCCGGAACCCGTTGCCGTACCAAGTGCTGGAGGAGAGCAATTTTCAATTTGTTCTCCAATGCCCGGCACTATACTGAAAATACTTGTTGACAAAGGTAAAATGATAGAGGTAGGACAGACTGTTGTTGTGCTTGAAGCAATGAAAATGGAGACTGAAATAAAAGCAGAGAAAGCAGGTAAAGTAGCAGAAGTAGCAGTTGAACAGGGGCAGACAGTTGCAGTCGATGATCTACTGATGGTGTTGGGGGGGAGGAGCGTAAATGCGCTTATTTAAAATAGTTGTCTTCATCTTTTCATTTTTTTGTCTTTTGTCTTTATTTGCTGATGAAGCAAAGGGGGATAATGACGGTATTTTTAAGTGGACCACTTCAGATAATGGAGATCGACAATTAATATATGATTGGGATAAACCAGCAATTATATATTCACTGTCTGTTAATAAAGGAGATAATATTGTTCCGGGACAGGAATTAATGGTACTTTCTATTCCAGGCAGAAGTAAAGCAAATGTAAAAATTGCCAGAGCTATGACTGTTTTGGGTATAGGAGAAAAAAACGGACAGGTTTTAAAGCCGGCACAGAAAATATATAAAAACCAAGTACTTCTTAATCTTCAGACTAAATTCATTTTCCATGATTCTATTAATGAAGAGTCAGCGGTTGGGAATAATGTAACGCTTCCCGCCTGGAGTGTTATGATGCTGGACCTTTGGAAAAGTACAGGATTATATGATCTCATACGGCAGACAGATGAAGATTTTTCCAAAACCTGGAATTTAGGCTTAGGAAAAGTCTTAATGATTTTTATTGGCATTGTACTTCTCTATTTAGCAATTTTCAAAGAATTTGAACCTTTACTTCTTCTTCCGATAGGGTTCGGGGCTATTCTTTCTAATATACCCCTGGCTGGAATTAGCGGTCCGGGGGGGATTTTAGGAATTCTTTATACGGTTGGTATTAGTACCGGTATTTTTCCGCTGCTGATATTTATGGGTGTAGGCGCAATGACAGATTTTGGTCCGTTAATTGCTAATCCTAAAACTGCATTTCTCGGGGCAGCAGCCCAGGTGGGTATTTTCTGTGCCTTAATTGGTGCACTTTTATTGGCTAAAGTGGGGATTCATTTTAATCTATGCGATGCTGCAAGTATCGGTATTATTGGAGGTGCAGATGGACCTACAGCTATTTTTCTTACTAGTAAGTTGTCTCCACGGTTATTAGGTGCTGTCGCTGTCGCGGCCTATTCCTATATGGCGTTGGTTCCCATTATTCAACCTCCAATAATGAAGCTCCTGACGACTAAAAAAGACAGACAGATAAAAATGAAACAGTTACGGCATGTGCATAAACTTGAAAAGATATGTTTTCCTGTTGCAATTACACTTCTTTGCGCTTTTCTGCTGCCTGCAGCAGCTCCTCTTATTGGTATGTTGATGTTTGGTAATTTAATGAAAGAGTGTGGAGTTGTTGACCGTTTGAGTTCTACAGCCCAAAATGCTCTTATAAATATAGTTACGATATTTCTAGGATTGGCTGTAGGTTCTAAATTATCTGCGGATCAATTTCTTGATTTTCAAACCCTTGGAATACTCGTGCTTGGAATGATCGCATTTTGTATTGGTACGGCAACCGGTGTACTTTTTGGACAGCTTATGAAGATACTGTCAGGCGGGAAAATAAATCCGTTAATAGGGGCAGCCGGCGTTTCAGCCGTACCGATGTCAGCACGAGTAGTAAATAAGGTAGGCTTAGAAGATAATCCACATAATTTTCTGTTGATGCATGCAATGGGACCTAACGTTGCCGGTGTGATAGGTTCAGCTGTTGCAGCTGGTGTGATGTTAAGTTTCCTGGCCTAGATGTTGTACGGCGCAAGTCTTTTCCCACGAGGCTGAACTCGCGCGTAAATACTTGCGCCGTGCACATCTAGATTTATTTTAGCGGAAATCTTCCGCTAAAATAAATCTATTCGAAAATGATTTTTCCGAAAAAATCGGGTCTGTGGAAATCGGGTTGCGGTGTTTTTACGGAGTTCCAGGCTCCCCAGGATGGTTCTGGTGTAAGGTCCCCGCACTTATAGAAATTAGCGTTCCAAACAGTTCCTTTGTTTTAATGAAATATTTTTGAGTCATTATTTTTTTTCTTTATTATCGATGACAATGTATTTGGCATCGTAATAATCACTCTTTTTCTGGTTTTTGCTCTCGGTCTGTTTGCTTTTATAAAAAGAAGATTTATTTACCCTTTTAAAGAAAGCATTACGATCAAATTTTCTACGGGTAAAAAACATAAGAATAAAAAGAACACATGCTACTGGAATAATAATTGCCCAGGCAAAAAATAAGATAACAATTACAATAGGTATAAAAATTGCTAAAAGTACGATTTTAGGTAAAATCTGTGGATTATATTTATTTCTGAAATTCATTTGCCCATCCCCTTATATATATTTAAATATAAGCTTGTCATTTTCTTAATTCAAGCCTATATGCAACAGCTATTTATTATATTGATTAATGCTTTCTTTAAACAAGATAGAATATGAACAATATGGATACAAATACATCTTTAGGTATTATATATTATTGTGTAAAGCCTATTGAAACATTATCATATATTAATATGTTATAGTCAAGCGATTTTAAGTAAATAACGAAGATATTACATTTGAATATTGTTGAGTACCGTTTAAAAACTAATAATAAGAGGTATGAATGAGAATTTTAATTAAATCAAAAGAAGAGAAAAAACTTTTATATAAATGCGGGATACTTTTTGTAATACTTGTTTGTCTTGATCAGATAACTAAGTACTTTATTGTGGCTAATCCAGAGTTAATTCATAAACCTTTAGTGGTAATACCGGATCTGTTTGATATTGTTTCGGTCAGAAATACCGGCGCAGCCTGGGGTATGTTTAACGGCAACAATGTTCTTCTGTTTCTTGTAGCTATTGTAGCTTTTATTATTTTAGTTATTTCTTTTCGAAGCATTACCGAAAGGTGCCCGGAAAGGTATATTGCTTTATCTTTTGTATTAAGCGGAATTGTCGGAAATTCTATAGATAGACTATTTAGGAAGTCAGTTGTAGACTTTTTAGACTTTTATATTGGTTCTTCTCATTGGCCTGCATTTAATGTCGCCGATAGTGCTATCTGTATTGGAGTATGTCTGCTCGTTTTATCCTTTTTGTTTAGGAAACATTTGCCGAATGAGACCGTAAAGCTGTAAGGCATAGGAGGATGAGTTTGCAGGAACACGGTTAAATTCTAAATTCTAAATTCTAAATTCTAAATTCTAAATTCTAAATTCTAAATGAAAAATATTACTTCATTAATTGTAATTATGGGACCGACCGGTTCCGGAAAATCAGAACTTGCCTTGAGACTGGCAGAGAAACTGCCCTGTGAGATCATTTCTGCAGATTCTATGCAGGTTTACAAAGGGATGGACATTGGGACTGCCAAGCCAACTATTGATGAACAGAATGCAGTAAAACATCATTTGATTGATATATTGGATATTCAAAAGCGACTTGATGTCTATTTTTATGTGGAAAAAGCAGCTGCAGCCATAGAAAAAATACGACAACTTAATAAAATTCCGTTAATTGTCGGTGGTAGTGGAATGTATATCAGGGCACTAATATATGGTTTGGATCCTTTGCCGGCTTCTGAAAGTTTAAGACTGGAGCTTCGCCTGAGATATGCTGGAGAAGATGGCATCAGTCGTTTGATAAAAGATATGGCTGAATTAGACCCTGAAGCATTGAAAATATTTGGTGGCAATGAAAGAAAACTGCTTCGAGCGATGGAGGTTTTGAAATTAACCGGAAAATCTATAACGC
>CAZGAI010000094.1:0-10328 GCA_964523175.1 uncultured Victivallales bacterium
CAGTATCAAAAAAGTCTGCTATAGATTTCTCTGAAGTTAAAACCTGCGCATCAAAAGGTGTCAGTCCAAATTTTTCAATAAAACGTGTTTTTTTCGTCTCAGGCAGTTCAGGTACATGTTTTTTCAGCTCAGAAATATCTTCATCTGACAAAATAACAGGTAATAAATCCGGTTCAGGAAAGTATCGATAATCATGCGCACTCTCTTTTGTACGCATCAGATATGTTACGCCTTTATCATCATTCCACCCACGGGTTTCCTGGTTCATTGAACCGCCTTCGTCCAGTATTTCTGCCTGTCTGACTACCTCATAATCAATAGACCTATGAACGGCTCTGAAACTGTTAAGGTTTTTTAATTCGATCTTAGTACCGAATTCTTTCTGCCCGCACGGTTTAAGTGAAATATTAACATCACATCGCAACTGTCCTTTTTCCATATCACAGTCTCCAATACCACCATACTGGACAACCTGCTTCAAAGCAGTAAGATATGCATATGCTTCATCTGCAGTAGTTATATCCGGTTCACTAACTATTTCCATTAAAGGTATCCCACCCTTATTATAATCTATACCTGAGTAATTAGAAAAATGAGTTGATTTTGCAGCATCTTCTTCAAGGTGAATTCTGGTGATACCAATATCTTTTTCATCTAATTCATTCCCGGAAAACCCTTTCCCATAAATATGAATATTACCCTGTTCACAAAATGGAAGGTCATACTGGGATATCTGGTAATTCTTTGCCATGTCAGGATAAAAATAACTTTTTCTGTCAAATTTACTGAATTTTGCAATTTTGCAGGAGCACATCATTCCTGCAATAATAGTTTTTTCAATAGCCTTTCTGTTTGGTACAGGCATAGCACCAGGATATCCCATACATACCGGGCATACTAGTGTATTGGGCGCCTCTCCATATTTATTTTTGCAGGAACAGAACATTTTTGAATCTGTTTTCAACTGAACATGAACTTCAAGCCCTATAACAGTATCATATTTATTTGACATAATAATTTAACTTTCTGATTTGCCGTTTCTGATTTATGATTTCATTATTGTATCTCTCTATTAAAATCATAAATCAACAACTCGAAATCCCAAATTTATATTATTTATATATTCGGTACAAACTCTTTAATATCTCTATTATCTTCAAACACTTTGGCTACTTTCAGTATTTTGTCCTCACCATACACAGGACCTAAAAATTGTACACCAACAGGTAAATTTGCGCTTTGTAAAATATCTGACGGAACACTAATAGCACAGATACCGGCTAGATTAACAGAAACTGTGTATATATCGGCCAGATACATCTGAACAGGTTCGGTAATACCACCAATTTTAAATGCAGATGTAGGGCTAACCGGAGAAAAAATAACATCACATTTTTTAAAAGCTTCATCAAAATCATTTCTCACCAGAGTTCTTACCTTTTGTGCTTTCAGATAATACGCGTCATAATAACCACTGCTTAAAACAAAAGTACCAAGTAGAATACGCCTCTTTACTTCTTCACCGAACCCCTCACCTCTTGTCAGCGAATAAAGTTCATTAAGATCTGAATACTCCTCTGCCCTTTTTCCATATCTTACTCCATCAAATCGTGCAAGATTAGCACTGGCTTCAGCTGTCGCTATCACATAATATGCAGCTATGGCGTACTTCGTATGCGGCAGTGAAACATCTACTATTTTAGCACCAAGAGATTTAAGCTTTTCAATTGTTTTAACAACTGAGGACTTTATCTCTTTATCGAGGCCGTCAACTTCAAAATACTCTTTTGGCAAACCAATACTAATTCCATTTAAATCACTTCCTGCAGCATTAACAATGTTTTCAAAACTAATTTCTGAATCGGGAAGAGTAGTTGAATCCTTTGAATCATCCCCTGATATAATATCCAATAAAATAGCCGAATCTTTAACATTGCGTGTTATCGGTCCTATCTGATCCAGAGAAGATGCATAAGCAACAAGCCCATACCTTGATACACGACCATATGTTGGTTTCATGCCGACAACTCCGCAAAAAGCTGAAGGTTGTCTTACAGAACCACCTGTATCTGAACCTAGCGATGCCGGTACTTCCCCTGCAGATACAGCTGCTGCAGAACCTCCGCTTGATCCACCGGGTACTCTGGTTACATCCCAGGGATTTTTTGTTGGATAATAAGCACTGTTTTCACAGGAAGAACCCATCGCAAATTCATCCATATTGTTTCTTCCCAAAAAGACAAACCCCTTATTACGCAACCGCTGGGTTACTGTTGCGTCATAAATAGAATTATAGGGTTCAAGAATTTTGGAACCGCAGGAACACTGTTCGTCTTTAGCATTAATAACATCTTTCAAAGAAATGGGAACACCGTCAAATCTACTCAACTGTTTACCTTCAGTCCTGCGTTTATCTGAAGCATAAGCCTGACGTAGTATTTCCTTTTCATCAACTTTCAAAAATGCCTGTATCTTTGGTTCAATTTTTTTTATTCTATCTAGATATAAAGAACATAATTCAAAAGAAGTTATCTCTCCCGAAGTAAGAAGTTCGGATATTTTAGAAAGGGTTAATCTATTTAAATTGTTTTTCATAATTATTTTATACTTATCTTTCTTATTTCATCCTCTTAAACTTAGTAATTGATACACGATACTGGACT
Source organism: uncultured Victivallales bacterium (assembly GCA_964523175.1). GTDB lineage: Bacteria > Verrucomicrobiota > Lentisphaeria > Victivallales > GWF2-38-69. The sequence continues at coordinate 2,664 of CAZGAI010000094.1, forward strand.
AGCAAAGTCTTGGCGGCAGTGTATGCTCGTTTACCCACCCCTTTTGTTCCCCTCCCGGGAGGGGATTAAGGGGTAGGTTGACTTATAATTTTATCTTAAAATTCAAACGTTTATCCTGATAAAACTTTTTTTGTCCCCCTGCTCTTTGCTCTTACCCCTCTTCCGATATAACCTGAGGAACGCGTATCAGTTCATCATCCAGCACAGCAGGTGCATTTTTCAGCATAAGTTCATGAGAAAAAGACTCACCAGGTACATCTTCTCTCCAGACATTTTTTGAAGCAACTGGATGCGCTGTAGGTTCTACACCCTCCAAATCCAGCTCACTTAATAAATCTACGTAGCCAACAATACTTTCCATGTCTTTTTGAAATCTATTCACAGACGATGGATCAAGCTCTAACTTAGCCAATCGTGCAATATAGCTTACATCAATAACAGGTTTATCAACAGTCTCATTTTTTGTCATAATTATCTCGCCATTCTCTCATTTTAAAAAACAAGTTAAACTTGCTTTACTATATCAATAGTTCTTTGTGTCGCTCCAATGTGTTCGAAAACTGTCGCCTTGGCAACAGCTCCCTGGTCTTTACATTTTCCAGGATTCTTCAGTAAATCACGTATTGAGTTTTCTAATTCATCATCCCCGACTGAAATAAGGGCATTCTTTTTCAACATAATATCCATAACATGCCTGAAATTTTTTAACTGCGGCCCAACAATAACAGCTTTACCCATAAGAGCCGGTTCAATAACATTCTGTCCTTCGTTGTTCCCGGCAAAACTCTTTCCGACAATAACAATATCTGATTCGTTAATAAATGACACCATTTCTCCTGTAGTATCAGCAAGTAGACAACTAACAGGCGAAGACGGTTTACCTCCTCTGCTTCTCTGGTGAAAAGGAAGTTTCATATCATTGAAGATATCAGCCACATCGCTCCCTCTTTCTGCATGTCTTGGAACCTCCACAAATTTTAAATCAGGAAATTCTTTGACCAGCTTAAGAAAGATACCTGCAATCAGTTTCTCTTCATCAGGGTGAGTACTGGCTGCTAGTAATACTCTACGTTTCTCATTGCCGAAGACTTCATCAAGTTTCAGATCAAGAAATTTATCGGGTATTTTCTGATCAAATTTCATAGTCCCTGTCAATTCAACACGAAGAGATGGGCATATTTTCTTGAGTCTTTCGGCATCTAGAGCAGTTTGTGCACAGGAGACAGATATTTTTGACAGAAAATAGTTAATAAAATACTTGTACCGGTAATATCCCTTAAAAGAATGATCAGAAATTCTCGCATTGACCTGAACCACTTTTACGCCGAATTTACTTGACTCAAAAATCAAATTGGGCCATATTTCAGTCTCAAACAATACAAGAATTTCGGGCCGTATCATTTTTACCACTTTTCTAACAGCCCATGAAAAATCAATAGGGCAGAAAATAACAGTGACATCTTTCGGCGCGTTCTGTCTGGCTATGGCCTGCCCAGTAGTTGTTGTAGTTGAAAGAACAAAATCTATATCAGGATTACTTTCTTTCCACTGCTTTATAAAACTTACAGCAATCTGTCCTTCTCCTACTGATACAGCATGCACCCATACTGGATTGCAGAGGCCTTCCAGGTGATTTTTCATCTCGGCAGAAAAAAAACCAAACCGTTCCCAGTATGTGTCTTTATGCCCACCTCTTTTTACAAGCTTAATTATCAGACCCGGCAGGAAAAAAAGAAAAACAAGCGGCATTAATAAATTGTATATAAAAATAATCATACAAACATATTCATTTTTTACAGGTTAAAATTGTTTTTATCTTACTACTTTTGTCTGAATACATAATCATGTTTATAATGAATAGATTCAGAGCAAATTCCTATACAATAATTTTATTGCTCCAACATTTTTTGCACTGTTTGAGAATTGAAATATCCGGGGAAACGTAAAGTCATAAGCGAATACGGCATTGTAATTACATTTCCATTGATTTTACCTACTTCTCCTGACACATAGGGCTGTTCAAGCGCATTTACAATATAAGGATTTCCGTTTGCATGTATTGCAAATGTCTGGCTGATATTAGTAGGATTATAAATTCTTAATATCAAATCGTTAGCATCATACTCACATTGCTTTGCCGCAGTAATAATAACATTCGCGTCTTGTTGTCCGCCTACCCCTGATACTGACGCAAGAGAACCGCCATCATTTAAATTACCATTCTGTTGTGGTTTTAATACAACAGGAATAGGCGGATACTGATAATTTAAAGATTCTTTTAAAGGCTGCCCTGTACTTGCATCGTCAAGGCCTTGCGGTATTCTAATAGCATAATCACATGTTACGGCCTCTTGAGCTCCAACAAACGAATCTGTGTCATTGTATAAGCCTAGAGGAACATTCCTCCATAGGCTACCATAGATAACGCCATTATTATATGCCCAGCATGGAACACCTTTGTTATAAATTGCTGCTATAATGTTTCCAGCAGAGTTCTTAGCCAACATAAAGTTAAAAGTTCCTTTAAAAAATGGACCTGTAAAATCGGCAGACGTTAATCCTGAAGTAGGATAAGGATTCCATAAAGGCTTAGAAGGCTCAGTAATCCAATGGTAAGGCGTACCATAAGTTACTCTATTGACATCTTTATCAGCCTTGAAAAGAGGAAATTTTGTAAATATCGATGTATTCGCATCATATGCATTACCCGTCACAGAAATACCAACATATGGAGAACCTACAATAATAGTATATAAGCATTTATAAACTTTGCCGGCATCATTTATATTCATACAGACAATAACTTTTTTTAAAGGGCCGTCTTCGGCAACAAAACAAAACGGAATATTATTGGTAACATTGTCAAGTTTCGGGAGATAATAAGCATTAGGCGCCTGATTAAAATCATAAAACTCATATTGAAATGAATATTCATTTCCAGATGGTATTTGGCCTGTTCCGTTTTCATCGTAAATATAAAGACCATTTCCAGCTGCCTGCAATAATTCTGTGTTGGTTGCATTATCCGTTATTTGAGTTATAGAACCATCTATTTTACTAATTGTAACAGTCAAGACACCATTATTAATCACAAATCTATCAGCAGTCTTCGTAACAGGATCCATTTTGTACACAGGTTTATCAGGCAAATCTGAATATGACAGTTTAATAGTTTTGTATCCAAAAGCTGGAATATCATTTACAAAGAATTCTATTGAACTGTCACTGTTAACCTGTACCATTTCACTATCAGCTGATATTTGCTTGGTTATCGGCAAACCATGTGCTTCATCGTGCAAAATTTTAACTAAGCAATGGTCTCTATTGAATCCCAATTGGTTAAAAACTGTTACAGAAATATTATCATTATCGGAACTTATATTTTCTGCTATACTGTTAACGGCGTTATTAATATTATCATCGGCAATTTGCTCTGCATTTTTTAATTCAGGCAACTGTTCATTCGAATAAACGTCATTAGTTGAAAGACCTGTCACATAAGCATGATGAGTAGAAGGAACAAAGAGCTGCCACCCATTCTGAATTGTATTCTGTACAATATTGCCATTATAATCCGTAACAGGAGGCAAAGTTACAGATGATTCTATACCAAATTGTTTCTGTATGGAAGTAAAAACTTCAGCTGCAAGTAATTTATCACAGACTGTTTTATGTAATTGTTTTATCAAAGGACAACTTGCATAAAAGCCGGCCATGACAGGAGTAAACCTGAAATAATTCTTTGTATCCGTTGGATTATAATTATAGGTCTTTACCGTCTTTATGGTATCCTCAGAATACATTTGACTATATAATTGCTGAAACTGATCAAAAGAGCCACAAATGGCAAAAGTAGAATTTTTAACACACAAATCGTCATTAAATGTTTTGACAATGGTCACAAGATCCAAACATACAGGCATCATATCATCTGATACCGGAATATAATTTATATTATTGACAGCCGAACCACCTGGAGTAAAGTATCTAAGCTGATGTGTTGCATCTTCAATTGCAAATATATTGTTGTTATGCGTTATATTATTTTGCAATCTCTTCTGAGACTGAGCTGAAGTTTCCACACTACACTGCTGATATCCTCCGGCTAACCAATGTGCAAAAACTTTAGAACTATCAGAACTCTGCCAGTTAAAGTTGTTCCCATATGTCTTAAGTAATTGATCTGCCGGAGAATTAATTCTCGGCTGTGGCACAAAATTACTGTAAAAGTCATACATTAATTTGGGGTCACCCTGACTATCGTTTGTCCCTGCAATCCGACTAAATACAACATTTTTCAGTTCCATGGCCTGCATAAGCGCCGGTAAATTAGGATCCAAACCAAAATCATCAGGCAACCATAATGTTTTTATTTTTCTACCTTTGGGCAACATATAAGAAGTCAAATTCTTTTCTACCCACATAGTTCCCAAAAGCTGATTGCGAATAATTGCCTCTCCATACGAGCATAATGAACTGGGACTAACCATCCCCCCACCTTCTATCCAAAGATTTGAAGCATCTGTAATCTTTTCAGGCTTTGTCTGCGTTTTTCCAGCATAAGCATCATCAAGAAATCTTTTCAAAAAAACAATTTCACATATTGCATATTTATAATCTGTATCTGCAAGAGAACTAAAAGCACCCGCTGTATCTTCCCAATAGCCATATATGTCAGGACTATCAGAGAAGCTATTACCATCAAATACTGTTTTAACATCTACCCCAAGATAATTATATTTGGATTTTTTAGATATTTTGGGAATGCCGCCTTCAACCAAACTGTAGTATTGAGTAAATGTCCCTGTCCAATCATAATCATTGTGTGAAGTTTCACCAACGATCAATACATTATTTGCACTGTCCGGCATATCTACGCCAAATATGCTTTTGACTGCCTGATGCAAAGTATCGGATTTATCCGCAAAAACGTCAATCGATAATATCGTATATACTAAAAGCGCAAAAACTATAAGCTTTCTCATTTTTATGTTATTTCTCCTTTAAAGTTTACGTATATACATGCTCGCCATAATCGGTTTCACATCAACCCGGACCAGCTTGGAGAGCTAAGATTCATCTTACTGTTTAACAGTTTTTTAGCCTTTCCAGTCCAAGTATCTACTATATACAGTTGAGAATGATAATTGAGAATTCTTGAACATACAACATGGCGTCCATCCGGTGCCCATGACGGCCTCATCCAGTCCCCAGCGGCATTAATTTTCAAAGTAGAAGATTTTTTAGATTTAACATCATAAACAGCCAGAGTGAACTGTTTTCCAAAACGCGCGGAATACACAATTTTATTTCCAACGGATGACCAGTCGGGTGTCACAGCCTCACTACCTACAGTACTGATTTTATATGATTTACCTGAATTCACATCAACAATATAAAGCTTAGGTATTCTTAAATATTTGTCTGATACATAGCATATCATTGCCCCGGTTGGCGACCAGCATGGCGAACCTTCTACAGCATCATCATGAGTTATTCTTTTAATTCCTTTACCAAATACTTTTTTAACATACAGCTCAACCTGTTTATCTCTGCTCAAAACAACAGCAAGATATTTTCCGTTAGGTGAAATAGCACCGCCCATATTCAATCCAGGGAAATTTGCGAGTTTATAGGTTTTCCTGTCTGAAAGTTTCAAACCAACAACGTCGGTATAATTGTTACGGAAATAAGTATATACTAAAAAATTATTACCTCCCCAATTCGGTTCCAGCGACAAACTTTTGTTAGCAGTTATTTTTTTTATATTTTTTCCATCAAAGCTGCATTCATAAATCTCTTTTATTTTTCCTGTTTGGGCTACAAAGGCTATCTTCGAAGCACATATACCCGGGATATTAAATATTCTCTTAAGAATAGCGTCGACAAGAAGCTTAGCGGTTCTTTGCAGGTTATTTTTATCATTTTTCAAGCCCAAAGTAAAAGAATTATCACCTGTTACGCTTAAAGAAACCTTACCATTCACTACTTTCCCTAAAACTTTATACTTTGCATTATTGGATGAAGAAACAACATTAAACCAACCGCAATTCAAAAGATTTGATCTGATATAACCTGAAAGCTCTGCATCACCGATAACTTTACTGAAATAAAGATTCGGATTAACGTCCTGTGCACGTTTAACAACAGTCACCTGTGCTGTAAGCAAAGAAAAAACCACAAATAAAAAAAAGACAGCTAAAAAAACCTTTTTCACTCTAAAATACCCCATAATTTCATTAAATTGCTAGTTAAATGTTCCAGGAAAAGCTCTAATTAGACGTTCCACGAAATACTTTTCGTGCTGGTTCTAATTATAAGATATGTAAATTAATACAAAAAACTAGCGTTTCATCCATTTATAAATTATTTTCTGCAAAAAATCTCCAAAAAGCACAGAAATAATTAATAAATAAGCCTCTGCTATTAAAAAAAGTGATTTTGATAGTTTTTTTTTATAAAACGTGTTTACAAAACAAGTTTTTTTAGGTATACTTTTTAACTAAGAAGTTCTAGGCTGACTATCTAAGATTATATTACACTCTCAAAATAAATAATCATGGACAGCAGAGGATCATATCTTTACCCCGATACTATAAGAACTCAGGCTCAGTTCTACTTTGTTATATTATAGTATAGCAAAGTGATTCACTGAGACACTGCATTAAATATAGTAATCGATAAGAATAAAAACTTATTTTTCGTTCAACTAAATATTAACAAAGAAGAGGTGATTGTCTATGGATTGGGTAACATTCTTAATTCTGTTCCCGCTGATACCAGCGGTACTATTACTCATCTTCAGATCCTATTTCATTCAGAAATGGATCGTACTCGCGTCGTCGGCGCTCATTTGTATTGGGGCGATAGCACTCGCACTACAGTACATGGGTACACCGGGAACCTATTTAATAATTGAATCAAGTGTTGCAGATAACTTTGTAACAGTTGGTGAAATAATTCTTACATTAGTGTTCCTCTATGTATGCCGAAACCTTCCAATTAAAAAATACTGGATACCATTAATCGTTATCATCCAGTATGTACCGGTAATCTTCTATGATATATCAGGAAGAATACCAGAAACAACCCGCTATATTTATATTGACGATTTGTCAATTATAATGGCTCTAATAATAGCTATAGTCGGGACATTAATCGCGGTTTATACCGTACCCTATATGAAACTCTACCATGAAGAACATCCGGAATTTAAAGATCACAGACATCATTTCATTGCAGCTGTATTTTTATTTTTCTTTGCTATGTTCGGAATAGTTTTTTCTAATACAATCACCTGGATATACTTCTTCTGGGAAATAACTACACTCTGCTCATTTATAATGATTGGTTACAGCCGGACAAAAGAAGCAAAACACAATTCATTCAGAGCATTGTGGATGCTTTTATTAGGAGGGTTGGCATTCGCAATGGCAATTCTTTTTGCTACAAATGTCTGCCATACTGTTGAACTGCAGCAGCTTGTTACAATTAAAAAAGCAGTAGTAATGCTACCTATACTTCTAATATGTTTTGCAGGTATGAACAAAGCCGCTCTATTCCCGTTCAGCTCCTGGTTGCTCGGAGCTATGGTTGCACCAACACCGTCATCTGCTCTTCTCCATTCCAGTACAATGGTTAAAGCCGGTGTATATATAGTGTTAA
>CAZGAI010000095.1:0-5484 GCA_964523175.1 uncultured Victivallales bacterium
GTTTTTTTCGTATAATTCGTGGTTAAAAAGAGCTTTTCAGACACCCTCTAGTTAGAGCCTATCTGAAAAGGTTTTTTTAACCACGAATTATACGAAAAAAACGAATAAAAAGTTTTAAAACTCCTTTGTAGAGAATTATATTGCAGTGATTTATAATTACAAAACACTTTAAAAGGATGTAAAAGAAACAGGAAAGAATAATTAAGAAAAATAGGATAATGAAATGGAAAGAAGTTTGAAATTACCCCTTTCCTGAAATGTTCTAGTTAACGGGAATCTTTATCCTTTTCTGAATTGCATTTTTTGGATTTTTGGGAAAGTCAATTGTCAGAACTCCATTCTTATAACTAGAGCTTGTTTTAGATGCATTAACACCAGGAGGAATAGAGAATGATTGAATATAAGAGTTAGAAAGATGACTGTAGCTTTGCTGAGCGCTATTGCTGTTTTTAGCATTAGCGGTATTTTTTGCTGAAACTGTTAACATATGGCCCTTCAGTTCTACTGCAATATTTTTCTTTTCCAAACCTGGAAGTGCAAGCTGTAATATATAGTTATTCTCCTGTTCATTAAAGCGTGTTTTCGGCTGTCCTGCTCCAGCACCGAAAAAAGATGGCGGAATACTTTGTGAACTAGAAAAAAATGGATCGTCAAACATTTTACTCATTTTCTGATTCATTTTCTGCTGGCTCTGCATTATCTGATTATAAATAGCAGATTTGTGTGTAGATGAAGAAGAGGTTACCTGTCCCTGCCCGGCTGGAGCAGTATTTATAGACACAGTTTTAGTTGCAGGCATGCCTAGGCTGCCTAAGTTTGCATCCTGGGACGCAGTTACAACAAATACTCCTGCAATATGAAAGATACCTGTTACAACTAGAGTTGGAATAAGTTTATTTTTCATTGAAAAAACACCTTTTTTGTTGTTGTTAACATTTATATTCAAATAAAATTTTGTCAGTCTGATACCAATTTAATAACCTCAAAGCTATTTGTAAGAAGGTCTACAGTCATAATTTTATTAATCAGTAAATCTTCTTCATGAATACCGCATACAAGTTTTACAGCTTCTGATACCTGTATTGAAGCCACATTCATAACCACAGGAGGAAATATGTCCTTTGGTGGAATGTCAGCCGTCTTCATAAATTTTCTACCGAAAATATCGGATAAGCCAGAGGTTTGGCCGGGAATTAAAGTAGTTACCTGCCCAAAAAACTGTGTTGCTCCACCATGAATTAAAGGGATACCTTTGTTAAAAAAAAGGTTTTCAAGAACAAGCCGTCCCTTAAAACTATCCAGGCAGTCAATTGCAATATCCAGTTCCGGGGGCAAAGTCTCATTTTCTATTTCCACTTTGTGTGCTATAACATTGATATCTGAATTGATTTTTTTTAAGTTTGCTGCTGCCACATCAGCTTTGATATGCCCTAGGTCGTTTTCATTATATAGAGTCTGACGATTAAGGTCGGGTTTATCTACTATTCCCGGATCAAAAATATGTATTGTTCCAAAACCAATCCTGGCAATTAGCTGCAATACGTTACAACCGAGCCCCCCAGCACCGGCAACTAATACTACGGCACTCTGGATTTTTGTAAAATTATCTTCTCCCACCAGTTTTATATGTCTATTGTATCTATTCATTTTAATAAATCATCCACCACCGGAAGGAGGAAAAAATGAAACAGTTGAGCCTGGAGGTATCATGGTATCAAGTCCTTGCAAATGAATAACATTTCTTCCGTTAAGTAGCAAAAGTGTGCCTTTTTTTATCTTTTTATCCTCCAAAAGTTCATCTGTGAAATCAATACCGGCATTTCTGCATGCAAGGGACAATAGTTTGCGCATTGAAATAGGAATCTCAATGTCAATCTCCAGTGATTTTAATTTCAGTGAAAGTCTTAAAGTTGAAAAAAATTTAATATTCGTTATCATTAATATTCCCCCTGATAAAACTTTTCAAGTAACAGAACGTTTCTCTGAAAGCTTATAACCCCAGTTCTTCCAGCTTTGCTTTGGTTGGAATACCATCTGCGGACCAGCCTCGACACTCATAGTATGCAGGGAGCATTTCAAAAATCCGCGCTACTTTCCCTTTATTAGGACCATCAGGCAGAGGAACTTTAAGAAGCCTTTCAGGAAGAGTATCATCAGCAGAAGTTAAACCAGCTTTCAAATTAAATAATTTTTCCAGATTCCAAATTCGTTCTCCTGTCAGCATAAGCTCTTCAGCAGTCAAATTATAACCTGTTAACGCATTAATTAATGTCGCATATTCCTCTGCACCAACTGCAAAAGAAGTAAAGATACACAACCCTGCCGAATCAATAACGGCAAACAAATCCTGAAACGTTTTTACCCACTGTGGTTTACTGTCAATCTCCTGTGGGTCGAGTGCAATAGGATGTGCAAGAATTTCAGGTGCGATCATATATGCTCTTACATGACATCCTCCGCGGTTCTGAGTTGCATACGCCAGACCCTGTCCCTGTATGCCACGCGGGTCATATGCAGGAATTTCCTGTTTCTTGACAGTCATTGCTATTTCAGGGTGTCCATAGCTTTCACAAAGGCGATATGCCCCCTGCCCCAGTTTAACGCCGAACCCTTCACATGCCCCAATTGCTTTCGCGTAATAAACTACTGCTTCAGAACTACCGAACTTTAACTCCGGACCATTACAAAGTTCTTCCTGTTTAATTAAACCTTTTTCGTATAGCTCCATTGCAGCAGCAATAGTAACTCCAGCCGAAATTGTATCTATACCGTATTCATTACAGAGAAAATTAGCTTCAGTTATTGCAATAAGGTCATTAACACCGCATAATGCTCCCAAAGACCACCCTGACTCATATTCAGGACCTTCACCTTTTCTTCCATTCGGTAGTTCCACATCACGCCCACATGCAATAGGACATGCAAAACAAGCCTTACGTTTTTTCAAATAACCTTTTTCAAGTAAAGCTTCTCCGGATACTTCTTCAATATCCTTAAAGATACTACTGCCCTGAAAGTTATTTACAGGATACGCACCATGTGAGTTAATTATATTATCCAGTACTTTTGTACCAAAAGTCGGAAGAGCCACACCTGTAACTTCGTCCTCTTTAATTTTTTTACGACAATCGACTACTGCCGCCTTGAATCCTTCACTATCGACTATTTCAGGTGCGTTGCGTTTACAGCTAATTACTACAGCTTTAAGATTTTTACTTCCCATTACTGCACCTACACCCGTACGTGCAGCAGCACGGTTTTTTTCATTCATTACTGCAGAAAAGAGAACTCCCTGTTCTCCTGCAGGACCAATACATGCGACTCTTGCTTTTTCATCTTCTACTGCTTTAATTAGCTTATCCGTGGTTGTCGGAACATCTTTTCCCCAGAGATATAAAGCATCTTTGATTTCGGCATACCCATCTTTAATTAAAAGATAAACAGGTGTTTTTGATTTTCCCTCAAAAATAATCACATCAAAGCCTGAATATCTCATTTGAGCTCCAAAAAAACCACCTGAATTACTTGAAGCAATAGTATTGGTTAGTGGACCTTTGGTAACAACCATATAACGTCCGCCGGTCGGCGCTGATGTACCGGTAAGAGTTCCTACAGCAAATATCAGTTTATTTCCCGGAGAAAGCGGATCAACTGCAGGATCAATTTCGTCAAAAAGTATCTTTGAGGCAAGCCCCCGACCTCCCAAATATTTCTTAACAAGTTCAGGTGGGATAACTTCAGTTGAAATTTTAGATGTTGATAAATTTACTCTAAGAAGTTTATTGAGACAGGACATCGTTTTCCTCCATCTTTTATGTTTGTTAAGCATCCTCATTATTATATTGTAATAAGAAAAAAAATCAATTATAATTCATTAATTGAGACATATTTTAAACAATTTCTTTAATTTGTCACATTAAAAAAAATCATTCAACTATAAACAGCTGTTGTTTATTTTATTAAAAAGCCTTACAATTATTATAAAATTTCAAGCAGATATTTATAACTAAACATTAATTATCACAAGGAGAAACTTAAGATGGCTATTGGAAAACAGACTTTTAATTTTTTTATCCCCAATGTATCAATAATGGGTGTAGGATGCCATACTGAAGTATTAGAGCAATTAGTATCACGTAATCATAAAAAGCCGCTAATAGTTACAGACAAAGGTATTACTGCTATTGGCTTAACAGAGAAATTTGTAAACCTTTTCAAAACACTCGATATAAAAGCTGTAGTGTACGATGAAACAATCCCCAACCCTACTGATAAAAATGTAATGAATGGCGTTGAAGTATATAAAAATAATTGCTGTGATTCTATTGTAACAATCGGTGGCGGAAGCCCTCATGATTGTGGAAAAGGGATTGGTACAGTTGTATCAAATGGCGGTATAATCAATGATTATGAAGGCGTCAACATGCTTACAACACGTATGCCTACTTTTATAGCTATCAATACAACAGCCGGAACAGCCAGTGAAATGACACGTTTCTGTATTATTACCGACACATCCAGACATGTAAAAATGGCAATCATCGATTGGAGAGTTACACCTGATGTAGCTATAAATGATCCGGAATTAATGACTGGAATGCCACCCTCACTAACTGCAGCAACCGGCATGGACGCATTAACACATGCTATAGAAGCCTATGTTTCAACAATAGCAACACCAATAACAGACGCGTGTGCAATACAGGCTATTAAATTGGTCGCTAACAATCTTAGGGCTGCAGTGGCATATGGACAGGATATGAAAGCACGGGACAATATGGCCTATGCTGAATATTTAGCAGGCATGGCTTTTAACAATGCCAGCCTTGGACATGTACACGCTATGGCACATCAGCTGGGTGGATTTTATAACCTGCCTCACGGAGTTTGTAATGCAATACTACTGCCGCATGTAGAGCGCTTTAATCTGATAGCTAAACTGGATCGCTTCGCAGACATAGCAGTTGCTATGGGTGAAAATATAGAGGGCCTAACAACGCGGGAAGCAGCAGATGTAGCCCTCGATGCAATCAGAACGCTTTCAAAGGATGTTGGTATACCCGCCGGTCTTACTGAACTTGGAGTAAAAGAAGAAGATTTAAAAACAATGGCGGAGAACGCACAGAAAGATGCCTGCGGTTTTACAAACCCAAGAACACCAACATTACAGGATGTAATTAATATATATAAAGCTGCTCTGTAATAATTAATCTAGATCCAAATATCTAAAAGCCGCAAAAAGCGGCTTTTTTTATTTCCAAGATATTATTCTGATATTAAATCAGTTCAAACGTCATAACACCTTCGCTGCATAAATAAGCTATATTGACATTGTCTAAACATATTCCAAAACCAGGGAGTTCTGACGGGACGCGCATACCATTTCTAAAATCTATCGAACTCGAAGTATGCGGCTTCATATCAAGATCCATATCAAGATCCATATCAAGATCCATATCAAGATCCATATCAAGATCCATATCA
>CAZGAI010000095.1:5584-10199 GCA_964523175.1 uncultured Victivallales bacterium
AGGTCAGTTAAAATCACATTTTCTGTAGAGGCGGCAAAATGTACACCGGCAGCTGTTGCTATCGGACCTTCAAGCATAGCTCCTACCATTATTTTAAACCTGACTTATCACATTCTTGCGCGATCAGTTTGGCTGGATATATTCCACCTGTTTTCTGTAATTTAATATTAATGCCATCTGCTGCATTATCCTATTAGCTTCAGCTATAGTTTCATCAATTGAATTTTCAAGAAAGACGGTCACACTGTTGGGTACAGAGTGAAGATTTTTTGAATATAGCATGTAACACGGAATTCCTTTAATTCGAGTAATCAGGTCATAATAGGCAAAATCCAAAACTGCAAATAAAGTTATTGTATTTATAATTAACAGGAATAATCCATACAATTAATGATTACTTTTTAATTTGCTTAAGTTCTCTAAACCAGGAATTTGACTCTTTATTAAATAGAAAAATCAAACCAAGAACCTGAATGATATAGATAACAATAATATATATAGTGTTTGCTGTAGATACTGAAAAATCATGTTTAAAACCAAATAAATGTAATATTAAAAAAATAAGAAGTAGTAATCTTGCCCAGTTTTTTCCACAGCCTGCTTTATAAGTAAAAAACAATTGAAGAAAAAATGTTATCACTATAGCAATAATAAAATATACAATAGCAAAATCAGAGGCTTCCTCAGTGGCCTGCTTTGTTAGATTATGGGCCTGAGCAGAAATGCTTATTATTTTAGGTAAAAATGTACACATAAGTAAAATAGAATAAAGGAATCCAATAATGATGCTAATATAAAAGAGATTTACTCCCATTCTAACACATTCGGGTCTGACTGGTACTTTTTGTAAAGTATCCATATAGAAATTCTCCTATCTATTAATTTAGTTAAGTTGGACTATAAAATATGAAGATATTGACAGATGGTTATAAGTAAATAAATATTAATGGATATTCAGACCTTTTTGGTTCCGGCTCATTGGTTTATGTGAAATATTAAAGTACTTTCTCTGTTATAGAAAAGCCTTTTGGCAGATTATACCCCCTTGCCGTAAGAATCCCTCTTAATATTTCAGGCCTATCTGCTATTACTCCATCAACTCCCCAGTCTATCATTTTTTCTATCCGTTTATAGTTGATTTCTGTTTTTTCCATTTCAGGCCATCCCCATACAACAACTTTCAAACCAAGTTTATGTGCTTCCTCTATACTTTTTTTGGTTACATCCATCTCATATGGCTCCCAGCAGTAACCGCCAAGATGTTTTATCATTTTCGGGAAGGAAAAGTTATAATTTTTAGGTTTAAGTCCTGCCATCCATGTTCCAGGTTCAGCATCAGTCAACGTCTCTGTTGTATGATCTGTAAGATATGCAGTTTTGATATTCGGGTCAAGTTTCTGCAGCTCAATGAGGCAGCTCCAGTCAAAAGCCTGGATTTCTGTCCTGTTCAATACTTTTTCTTCTTTAAGTAACTTGTATAATGCTTTAGCGTATTCAGACGGTGTAGCAGTCAATTTAGGCTTTGTTGGATCATTTTTTATCTCAATCTGAAACCCTACCTTATCGCCTGCGATTTTTTTCACATACTGTATTGCTTCTTTTAATGTCGGTATTTTTACGAATTTTCGTGAATATTGGTCAGGGAAATATGACGCATACTCAGTACCGGGCTTAAGCTTACCAACATTATATTTCTGCAGCTCTTTAAGCGTAAGACTATTAATTAGCGTAGCTTTAGTTATCCACTTACCTTTAGGATCTCTGGTAAAGTTTGGATTCAGACCCGGGTCATGAGTTATCACAAGAACACCGTCTTTTGTCATATTGATATCCATGTCAACATAATCAACTCCAAGCCTGAGAGCTCCGCGATACGCCGGAAGTGTCTGTTCCGGCATAAGCCCCCTGCCCGCACGATGAGCGTATACCTGCACAACATTTTTAGGCGTAATTTTACCATTGTATTTTACTACAGTACTTTCACTTGTCGTTTGACAACTTATTAGATAAATAGAAAATGCTAAGGCTGCAGCAATAAATATAACTTTTTTCATAAAACAACTCTCCATAATACAATTAGCAGCGAACTACCTTGAGGGCAAAGCCCGCAAGGCATAGAAACTTTTCAAATAAGCTTCAAAAAACTCTGCTTATTTTCAAGCGAAAGTGCTTACGCCTTTCAATTCTAATTTAAGTTCTGGCTTCACCTAAATTTTTAAGTTTTTTACCATCACGTAAATTCATCTCTATCTCTTCAAGAGAAGTACCTTTTGTTTCAGGCACAACAAAGAATACAAAGAATACACAGACGAAACAGACAATACCGAAAGTATAGAATGTATTACCTGGAGCGAATGTGAGCCAACCCACAGCAAACTGACCTAATATTGCATTGCATATCCAGTTTGTCATAGTCGATACCGTTATACCCAAATCTCTTCCTTCAAGAGGTTGGATTTCTGAACAAATTATCCAGATTATCGGCCCCATGGAAATAGCAAATCCAAAAATAAAAATTAAACAGAATATCAATGTAGTCCACTGCAGGGCTGGTGATAGAGACATAGTAGTTTGAACAACACCATTAACCATTGAATATGAATAATATTGATGAAAAATAGTACCTACGACTAAACAGGAAATAACCAAAAGTGCAAGACCAAAATAAAGAATAGGCTTTCTACCAAACTTGTCAACATATCTAATTGCAATTAGAGTTGTAAGCATATTTACAAGACCTACAATAATAGTTGCAACTGCCGGGTTGGAAAAACCAGCCTGCTGAAATATCTGAGTGGAATAATACATAAATGCATTCATTCCGGTAAACTGTTGAAATCCCTGAAGGCAAACACCCAGCAAAATAACTTTCCAGAAAAACTTGTGCTTAAGCAGTTTAAAACCAGATGATTTTACTTTTATGGTTTCTTCAATCTCATTAATTTCAAAGTCAACAGCTTCCTGTGAACTTCTAATTTTTTTCAGAACTTCCTCAGCCTCTTCTTTTCTCCCAACAAGCATTAACCAGCGAGGACTTTTGGGCAGAAACAGGCAGCCGATAAACATTATAAGAGAAGGAATAACAAGCACTATAAGCATTATTCTCCATATCGCATGACTTTCTATATGCAGAAAACCAAGAATAAAACCTTCATAGCGGGCAATAATAAAGTTAGAAGCAAACATAATCACGATACCAAGCGTTATCATTAACTGGTACATAGCAATCATAGCTCCCCTGATTTTACCGGGGGCTATTTCAGATAAATAAAGAGGTGCAATAAACGAAGCAATACCAACAGCAAGTCCTACTATAAACCTTGAAGCAAGTAACACTTCAAAAGTATGAGCAAATACTCCCATTAATGTAAATACAGTAAATATAAAGGCTGCTATTATCAGCACCTTTTTTCTACCAAATTTTTTTGATAAAACCCCACTGAACAATGCGCCGACTGCTGCTCCAATAAGCAGAATGCCTGCAACCTCACCTTCCTGGGTTGCTGTAGAAAGACCAAATTCCTTTGAAATATAGGTCAGTGCTCCGTTTACATAGGCTATATCCAGCCCGAACAGTAAACCTGCAAGTGCTGCAATAATGCAAACTTTAATTACTGTTTTTTTACTCTGACTTTCTGACATTGGTGTGGTACTCATCTTACCTCCTTTAGAATTTTTTATTAGCTTTTTGAAAATTACTTTGTATTACAAAATCAGTGTAAGTGAATAATATAAATGCATTATAATCTATTAATCCCTATTTTGCTTTAGCCATGAATCTAATTTTATATAAAATAAGTGTAAATAAGTTGATGAAAAAATAATTACCTCCCACTTTGACACCCTCCCCTGACTTTATCCTATAAATCTGCACAGTGCTATTTTACAGTATATTTCGGGAATAATATTAGTACTTATTCAGTAAACAGTGTTATAATTTATATGTACTTATTCAGTACATTATAAGGAATATCTCTACTGTTTCAATACTCTACCATAAAAGAATACGAAAAATATTAATTTCGACTGAACTCCTGCAATAATTGCCTTATTATATTATTATGAATACGAACGATGCAATAAAAATCCAGGGAAGTATACTTAAACCAAGTGATATAGAGATGATAAAGTTTCTTATCAAAAAATATCCTTCATGGCATCGGACAGGATTGTCTTAAGAAATCTGTGAACTTTGGAATCGCTTACATTTAAAGTCGCATTTGCAAAAGACACATTAAACTATTGAAATCAGGATGATACGGAAACATTATATGCTATCGGAGCATAAAATTACAGATAAAAATGAACTGCAACACTTGAGTAACTATAAATTAAATTTTCTTTAGTAAACTTAATAATTTCTCTTAGAATATTCCCTGTTCTGAGCCGTTTGTTTTCGCAGGAAAAATTGAGCTTTTTCTGCCAGGCTAACGAGTTGTCCGAGCAGGCACAAACAGATGAAGCGGGACTGTAAAATTTAAAAAGAAGAGTTTTAAAACAATAGTAAGAGAACAGTGGGCAGAAGTAGGAAGTTGGATTAGAACGTAGACTGATGGTTATTTTGTTTTCTTATTGAAGATTGGTGACATATTTGAGGCTGTAGAATTTTATTTTG
>CAZGAI010000096.1:0-10174 GCA_964523175.1 uncultured Victivallales bacterium
TTTAAAATCAAAAAAAAAATATCAGACTTTGGTTTATCGTGGTCTCCAAGAAAATTTAACATTTCTTTAAAAGGTTTTTTTACAGGTGCAAGTTTAGCAGTGTTCTATTTTGCCTGGATGTATATTTCTAATATTTTTGATATAAAGATAGATGTTTCTTTCAGTAAAGTTTTTTTTGCTATTTTAAGTGCTCTATTTACCGCTATTACAATTTCTGTTGCTGAAGAATTTCTTTTCAGAGGAGTTCTGTTTCAGACCTTATTAGATGACTTTCCTATCTGGATAGCAGTTTTAGTTACAAGCATAATTTTTGCTTTTACTCATAAACTCCTTGAGCCAGGATCAATAGTAACAAATGCAAATAATCTTATGCTAATGGGCGGATTGTTTTGTTTAGGGGTGTTACTCTGTTTTGCTTATTTAAAATCTAAAGCACTTTTTTTACCGATAGGAATCCATGCCGGGCTAGTATTTGTAGTCCGAATGATTGGAATTTTGCGTCTCCTTGAATATCCTCAATTTTCGTGGTGGTTTGGCTCGCGAGGAGACCCACGTAAAGGTATAATTTGCTGGGCTATGTTTATAGGTACGATTTTTATATTGAAATATGTACTGAAAATGAAAAATAAGTTGTTTTACATCATCAGTATTTTAATAATTATTTTTGCTGTTGGTATTACTGTATTGCAATATAACATTAAAGAAGACAGATTTTACAGACTTATTAACGAGTTTAGCGTAATTGCTAATTGTAAGAAATTTTTTATTGTATCAAACAATAAAAATATAAAAAGTGTTAGTGAGGCAGGGTTTCAATATGAAGTGGTAACTCCCAGACGTGTTTTTAACCCGAATTTTCCGAATTCTCTCAACTATGCAGTAAACACATTGAAACAGATGGGATTCTGTTTAGTTATTATTGGAAACAATGATAATACAAAATCATTGGCTTCAAAATTACTACACGATGCATCAAAGAGTGCTTTTAGAAAAGAAGAAAGATATATAGAAATAGACATGAAGCAATATGAAGCCATGCTGATTTTTTAATTATTTTTATCAAGTCCTGATTAAAAAGTGTCAAATTTTAATCAGGACTTCACAAAAAAATATCAGAACAAATATTGCGCCTTAAACAACAAATTCTTATGAAAAAAGAAAATTATAAAAAAACATTTACTTTAGAACATAATAGTTATCCTGCCTGGGTTTTTTTAAGTGTCTTATTTGGTTGTATTCTATTGCCAGTAGGATGGATTTTGGCATATTACTGGTTTGATTTTGGAAATATGGAAAAAATAGGCTTTGACATAATAAACCTATTCCCTTTATCCAGATTAGGCTATATCAGAACTTCTATTAATAATTCCTGGCTATTTTTTAGCTTACCTTTTTGCTTTTTACCCTACTTCCTTTTTAAACATTATTGTTACTTTGAAAAATATATTAAGATAAATCAAATAGAACCAAAATCTCTAGAAAAAAAACTAACAAAAATAGGATTTTTCTTTTGGTATATAGTTCCAATTACTCTTTTTATGATAGGTATTTTTCCGTGGGATTTGGATAATATCTTATTTGAAGGAACAAGCATTAACTCATACTTGTTTGATATCCTGCATTGTGTCGGTGGTTATGGCGCATATTTTGCATGGTCGGTGGGGTTTTACATCTTGATTTATCCAATTTGGAGGTCAAATATCTTTCCGAAAACATTATTAATGGTAAATATAATTTTTTCTTTTTTGATACTATACATCCATATTGTTGGTCTTTTTCATCCTATTAATAAGGTTGTTTTGCTATGGAGAAGCTTTAATTTTTTTTCAGGAGAATGGCTGTTTTTTATTTTTATGCCGGCATTTATAATACAGTCTAATTATTTTCTTTATAAAAAGAAAGGGGGATGTGAAATTTCTGAAGAGAAATGGTTTAAAATTGATTCAATAATTGAAATAATTTTAGGCTTTATCTTTATTTTCCTTTACATCTGGTTTATTTATTTTGGACCTAAAGAGATAGTCAATATTTTATGTATTATATTTATGACAGCCTTAATACTTATATCGAGGTATTATCACAAAGAAGGCTTCAAATCTTTAGGCATAACGTTTACTAATTTTTTAAACTCTACTAAAAAACTAATTATTTTTACAATAATAGTTATTCTAATACTCTATTTTATATGGGGAAAATTATTTCCAGTTGACAATGAATTTTATAAAAATACAAATCTATGGAAAGATATCCTAGCCTATACATTTACATCTTTTGTGCAGATGTATGTATTATTTGCATTCTTTTTTAGGAGATATAAAAATGTATTTCAAAGACCAGGTATTGCTATATTATTAACTGCTTTTACTTTTTCACTTTTTTATATACCCAATATTCAACTAATGTTATTTACTTTTATTGTGTCTATTGCGTTTGGCATAGTATATATAAAAAATCCTAATTTATATTCAATCGCTATATTTCATTCTATCCTATTGCTGTTCTTAAATAATGTGCTGCTGGTTTACTCTGGGATAGGACCAGCTTGCGATCTTTTTAGATGGTCTAAAATAACTCCATTTTTAGGGGAGATTTCAAGTATTAATGGTCTTTCCTATAATAAAAAGCTAGGGTTTTCTCTGTATGATAAAAGTAGAGAAGTTACTGTTGAAGAGGATACTGCAAATATTATTGTATCAGGGTTTATCGATGAATATGTTAATGAGGTTAAATTAGATTCAGCATCAATTTATTTTAATAATAATGAATACCCGATCAAACTTCATAATAATGTTAATAAAATAAGTTTTAACCAAGTATTGAAAATAAAGAGATTAAAGCCGGGAGATTATAGTCTATGCCTCAAACTATATGTACAGGACAGCTTTTTTTATAACTATAATATATCTAGCGAACTAACATGGATACATGTACAAAGCCACAAAGAAATCGCATTCGATATTGTACGGTATCTTAAAAAATTGAAACAAAATGAAAAACTACTGATTATTATTGATAATTATAGAAATAAATGGCTAAAAAGACTATCATCATTAGAATTTATAGATATAAGTAGAGTTTTTAACCCAAATAAATCTGAATATCTTAGTTATGCTTTTGAAACCCTTGAAGACAGAGGTTTCAAAGTATCTTTTATTATAGAGGGATATGATAATCCATTTTATCAGAGTTTAATAAAGCATAATTTAATTAATCAGTTTACTATAAAAGAATTAAACCAATACCCTAAGATAGTTATTGGTGTTTATAAAAAATAATGCAAAGATCATTCCTATTAGGTTTCTTTTTTGAAAAAGGGCTTATTGTTTATGGGTAAAAATCCAATTAATTCCAGACAGTTAAAAACATTAATTACAATTAATCCAGCTCATGGAGTTATTTGGATTATTGTAATAACTATGATAATTAGACTTTTCATCGCCGGAATAACCGGCCTTTACAATGGTGAGTCATACTATACTCTTAGTGTTCTTAACCCCCAGTTGAGCTATTTTGATCAGCCTCCTTTGGCCTTTTGGACTGGTTGGGCTTCAGTAAATCTTTTTGGCTCTTTTAACGCATTTACTTTGCGCTTACCTTTTATTTTATTTTTTGCTGGTACTACCTGGCTGCTATTTCTTTTAGGAAGAAAACTGTTTGACGATAGAGCCGGATTTTACGCAGCCTTGTTGTTAAATCTTTCTGCTGTTTTTACAGCAACTTCGGCAACATGGCTTCAACCAGATGGACCTCTTCTTCTTTTCTGGCTTGCAACAGCTTTATGTCTTGCTCACATTTTTTTTAAGACTTTTGCTGATGAACAGGAGAAAATGAATTGGCGCTGGTCAGGGGAATGCTGGTTGTTGTGGGTGCTTACGGGATTATTTCTTGGGTTGACTACTCTAAGCAAGTATCATGCAGTGTTTCTTTTTGCAGGTGCAGGAATATTTCTTGTTTGCAGCAGGAAGTATCGTTTTTGGTTTTGGCATCCAGGTTTGTATTTAGCTTTGCTTATTAACTTTGCTATAGCTTCTCCAATCTTTATTTGGAATTATCATAATGGCTGGGTTTCTTTTTTATTCCAAATGGGACGAGCAGGTGTCGGCAGTGAGTTATCATTCCATTTTGATTGGTTTTTACGTTCGATAGGAGGACAGGCATTATGGCTGCTGCCTTGGATTTGGTTTCCTTTAATTTGGCAGCTGGTAGTCTGCCTTTACAAAGGACCTAAAGACTCGGAACGTTGGTTTTGTGCATGTACTGCTATATTACCGATTTTCTTTTTTACTATTATCACACTTTGGACAAACACAGGCTTTCACTTCCACTGGCAGGCTCCGGGATATCTGATGTTGTTCTTACCTTTAGGTAAAGTAGTTGCAGTGTTTATGGATAAGGGGGGAAAATATAAGTTCTGGACTAAAAATCTATTAATAGCCTCCGGTGCAGTATGCTTTTTTATTTTTGTTGTTTTACAGGTCCATGCAGCTACAGGTTTTTGGAATAATTATGGACCAAAATGGTTCGCATCTAAATTTGGAGAGACTTTAGATCCGACTATGGAGGGATTTGATTATGATATATTGCCTGAATTATTTGAAAAAAAGGGTTGGCTTGAAGATCCTAATGTTTTTGTAGCAACTACTCGTTGGTACGAGGCCGGCAAGGTTGGATGGGCATTAAGGGGTAAGAAGAAGGTACTATGTCTTGATAGTGACCCACGAAATGTATTTTATTTATATGATCAACGTCAATTATTGGGGCATGATGCTGTCCTAATAACTAGACAGAAGGATAATTTCATAAAAAACAATACCAGAATCTTTGAAAAGGTTAAGCGTCTGCCTGATCTACCTATAATACGTTCAGGAGTAGAAGAGATGACTTTTAAGGTTTATTATTGCAAAAATATGCGATATCCTTATTCATATCCAAAAAAATATCGTAAAAAGGTTAACGATTTACGTTAAATATGGATTATTAAACCCAAAAAAGGCCCGCCCTAAATCTATTTTTTTGGTACAGTTGGTGTGCTGTTAACATTGTAGTAAATTACCTTAACCTTAACTTTACCTCCAGGCATTAATTTATATCTGTTGGTACTAACAAAAACTTTACTATTGTCTTTTAAATTTTCTGTATTATTTAATAAGACAACGTCATTAATTTTTAAATTTTCTGCCTTTTTAACTATTATAACATTAGATGTCTCTGCTTGCAAAGTTACCAAATCTCCTGGTACAAAGTAGGCTTTGTTAGCAATCATTAATCTACTGGATATTCTGGGGTTAGCGTTAAGTTTCCAAACATATTCACCTTTGCTATCTTTATGAACTGCATCTATTGGGACAGAAAGCGAGTTATCTGCTTCATAAATATAGAATCTTCGTATTCTATACAATGAATCAATAACCGGATAATTATTTCCATCTATTTTTATTGAATTTTTAAGTAGAGGCTGATTGGCTACTGCAAAGGTAAAATCATTTCCATCAAAGCGATAAAAATTATCGAGTATTTCTATTCTGTTGCCCTCATTGTCTAAAAAAAGTAATCTGGCTGTATTTGAAAACAACGCATTAATTACATTATCTGATAACTTTACTTTTACTCCAATAGGGTTTAATTGAGTGATGTCAAGAACTATAGGTTCTCCGCCAAGAATATTTCCCTGATCCATATATTTTTCTGTAACTATTCCTTCTACTGATGAATATATATTGCATTCTTCGAGAACTTTTTGTTTTTGGTACAAATCAGCTTTTGCTGCTTCAAGGTTACCAATAGCCTGATAATAAACTGCACTTGAGTTGTCAAATGTTTTTTCACTTACACTGTGATCTTTAGAGAGTTTTTTATTTCTGTTGTAATTTTCAGTGGCAGTAATCAAAGACTCTTTAGTTGATAAAACAGTAGCTTCAGCTACTATAACCTGACTTTTCCAATACTCGGTATCCATAGAAACCAGAAGTGTGCCTTGTCTTACTGTTTTTCCAGCTCTATTTACTATTTTTGGTACAACATATTTTCCTACATTTGCAATATAAGTTATAATTCCTCTATACCCGTAGTTTGTACCATATTTGATTTGATCAACAGCCAGGGGTGTTATAGTTCCGTTATAGGGACCGTTTTCAGCCAAAGCTGAAGTGGTGGTTGTAATACAAAGGATAACTGTTAACAATATAATATACTTTTTCATGCGTAAAACTCCCTTTCTTCCTAAGTTAACTTGATACTTGAAATACTCTGAAATAAAGACATTATTTTTATTATATCCCAAAACGAAGTTCTTTGCAACATAATCTAGGAGGACTATAGACTCAAAGTGTGTAGATAAATGATTAAGTTTAATTTCATATCGTTGCTTTAATAGTTATTCTGTGTATTTTTAAATATGTAGCTATATTATTAAAATTAAACTACATTTATAGTTACTAATGTTTGAACTGTGTATATTGATTAATGGAAATATTGTATCGAACATTCAGACCGGATCAGTAAATAATATGAAAACACATACTTTTAGATTGACAACAGGTATAGATTTAAAACTATATCTACAGGGATTTGTTGAAAGAAAGTCTATTTCTGCCGGATTTATTTTATCTTGTGTAGGCTGAAAACAAACAAATTGACAATGATCAGGATTAAAGAATAACGATAAGTCAACATTTATCTGCCTTAGCTAGAACCTATCTGAAAAGGTTTTTAGGCAAAAGTGAACAGTAAACAGTTTTTTTAGATACTTCTTTGCTAAAATAGTTTATATGTAGCGATAACTATACTGATAACTGAGCCCGGATGTACTTTTCAGACGAGCTCTAGCTAAAGCGTAGGAGGAGATCACCAAATCACTAAATAGAATGGAGGGGGTAATGAAGCGTAGTATCAACTGGATAATTATTATTGTTATTTTAATTATTGTGATAATATTGGGAGTGCATTATTTGAAGTCAGTAAACAAGCCTGATATTTCAGGAGAGGAATTAAATTCAACTCAAGCAGTAGTTTTTTCAGAACCTGTGAAAAATAAGGCTAAAACATTTCCGGAAGTAGATGATATTGAAAAAGATGCAGTAAAAAAAGATATTGTAAATACTCCTATTGTGTCAGTGAATGATACTGAGATAATAGAAAACCATCCTGTGCTTGAAAATGCTGCTGATAAAGCGATTGCCACATATCAAACTCCGTATTTTACTATAGTATATTCAACAAAAGAATGGGAGCATGCAGAGGGTAAAAATATGGACCTACCCAGTTACGTCGATGTTCCGCAAAAGGTTGCTGTTGCGACTGTCCAGTTTATCAATAAGCATAACAATAATTCTATTTTCCTCCATATTGCTTCAAGCGGTGGCGCTGATTTTAATAAAATGAAAGATAATGAAGTAGTTAGTTATCTACAATTTATATATAATGATAGTAGAATAAAGAATGTACCTGTCAAAATAATAAATAATAACAAATTTGCTGTTCTGGAATTTTCGCCACGTAATGATTCAACCGTTTTGGTTAGACAATATTTAACAACTAATGATAATTATCTGTATAATATAACTTTTATTGAAAATAAATCAGAACCGATAAGTACGAAAATGGTTAGTGAAATATTAAATTCAATACAGGTTAAAACTAAAGATACTAAAACAGCTAAATTTGATCATGATAAAGTAATTGTAACTGTTTATCAGTGATTTGATGATTTGCAGCCTATTTTGTTGTGAAATCTTTAAATCACTAAACCTCCAAATTTCTATATAGGAGAATGCTATGAAAGTCATCGTTGATTTTTGTGTTATCCCAATAGGAGTAGGTGTTTCTGTTTCAGAATATGTTGCAGTATGTGAACGTATCTTGAAAAAAGCAGGGTTGAAAACAATTCTGCATTCTTACGGAACGAATGTAGAAGGGGAGTGGGATGATGTTTTCCTGGCAATTAAACAATGCCATGAAAGGATTCATAAAATGGGAGCGCCGCGTATTTCAACTTCGATCCGTTTAGGAACAAGGATAGATAGAGAACAATCTATGGCAGATAAAATTAAAAGCGTAGAAGAAAAACTTTGAACGCTGAATAATGAACGGCGAACTCATAAATCTGAACTTTGACCGAATATCAAGCATCTAAAAACGAAGAAAACGGAAATTATTTATGAAACAGCAATATTTTTGGTGGCAGACAGGTATTATTTATCAGATTTATCCTAGATCGTATCAGGATAGCAACGGTGACGGCATTGGTGATCTGAAAGGTATAACTGACAGACTGGATTATATTAAAAGTATTGGCGTTAAAACAATTTGGCTATCCCCTATATTCCCTTCACCAATGTATGACTTTGGCTATGACGTTGCTGATTATACTGATATTAATTCCCTGTTCGGCAATATGAAGGATTTCGATATTCTGCTCAAAGAAGTGCATAAACGTGATATGAAACTGATACTTGATCTGGTTCCGAATCATACATCCAGTGAACATAAATGGTTTAAGGAAAGTATTAGCAGTATTGATAACCCAAAACGTGACTGGTATATATGGAGAGATCCTGCGCCTGATGGTGGGCCTCCTAACAATTGGTTGAGCTTTTTCGGCGGACCGGCTTGGGAATTTGATAAAAAGAGTGGACAGTATTATTTACATCTTTTTGTTAAGCAGCAACCTGACTTGAATTATAGAAATCCGGAAGTCCGCAAAGCTATGCTGGATGTTATAAAGTTCTGGCTGGCCAGGGGGGTTGATGGGTTTAGAGTTGATGTGATATGCTGTATGGGCAAAGATGAGCTGTTTAGAGATGAACCCTTAAATCCGGACTGGGATGGAGTTGTTCCTTTCGAAAAACATAAACATATATATACAACTAACCTCCCGCTTGTACACGATATTATTAAAGATATGCGCAAAGTAATTGATGAATTTGATGACTGTATGATGGTTGGAGAAACATACTTGCCATATAGCCAGTTGATTGAATATTATGGCAAAGACCACGATGAGTGTCATATGCCGTTTAATTTTCATCTACTGGATGCTAAATGGAAAGCAAAGGTAATTCGTAAGCTTGTAGACAAGTACGAAGCCATACTTCCTGAAGGATGCTGGCCGAATTATGTCCTGGGTAATCATGACCAGAAACGTGTCGCTACAAAAAGAGGACAGAAGCAGGCTAGAATAGCTAACATGCTTCTGTTGACTCTTCGCGGAACTCCAACCATTTATTACGGAGAGGAAATTGGTATGCACAATGGTGTAATTCCGCCTGAATTTATTCAGGATCCTCCTGCACTTAATCAACCTGAAATAGCAGATGAAGTAGGTCGGGACCCTGAGCGCACGCCTATGCAGTGGAACAGCACACCTAATGCTGGATTTTCACCGAAAAAAGTTACTACCTGGCTGCCTGTGGCTGAGGATTATAAAAAAAGAAATGTTGCTTTACAGGAAAAATGCAGCACATCAGATATTGCACTGTTTAAAGCTTTATCATCGTTGCGCCAGGCGGAACCGGCATTAGCAATCGGTGATTACAGTTCAATTGATACTGGAAATGATAATATTTATGCCTATAAGAGATCGATTAAGAAAGGAAACAGTTTTATAATAGTACTGAACTTAGGAAAGAAAAAGCATATCCTGGATTTGAGTGTCGTTGCATCAAAAGCGCTTATTTCAGTTGCTTCTGACATGAAAAGAACAGGCAGTGTCAATCTTAAAAAGCTAAAAATTAACCCTAATGAAGGTTTGGTTCTGAAGATATAGCTTTGTAATAGAGGCAAGCTGCATAGCATGGTCTAATTGTTTTAGGATAGGCTCATCCATAACTGAGGTTAAGTATTCAGTGCGTATCTTTGAACGCAAAATTAGAAATGTAATAATCGCGTTAACCCAAAGATAATGCTGTTTACTGAATACTTATGCAGGGTTTCTATTTACTCCCTCCGCATGGATCTCATTTTGCCTCCCCATATGCGTAAGTTGTAAGCAAGGGTACTATCCATGCATGCGTAAGAAGCAGGTACATGCAGCGATATTTTGTCGATTCTGTGGATACCGCCATCAAACGATATGTATCCTTCTGCCTGTCTTTTAGCCCATCCTATACACTCCCCAGTAGCTATGAGCCGGTTTAATAGATTATCACAAATTAATAGGAGTTCCACCAAAGTTTTC
>CAZGAI010000097.1:0-10171 GCA_964523175.1 uncultured Victivallales bacterium
AATATAAAAATAAAGAATGAATGTAGTAGGGGGGGGATAAGGTTTATCGTTTGAGAGAAAGGTGCAGGAACACAACAAAAGTCCCAATTGACTATTTTGAGGCTTTTTAAGGTAGGAAGTTGCCGTTATTATGTTTTAACACTTCACTAATATTTGGTATCGGTTTAGAGAAATAGAAACCCTGGAAATAGTCACATCCAGCTTTTGATAACAAATCAAACTCTTTTTTTGTCTCAACACCTTCTGCAACAACCTTAAAATTAAGTTTTTTTATTAAACAAATCATATCTAAAACAGCATTGCAGAATTTACCTGAGTTTAACTCATGAACAAGAAATCTATCTATCTTAACCATATCAATCGGTAATTGCAGTAGATTTGTCAATGATGAATAACCTGAACCAAAATCATCAAGAAGCAGGTATCCTATATTTATTTTCTTTAGTTCATGCAATCTATCAATTATTTTTTTTATATTATTAATCTTTTCTCTTTCAGTAATTTCCAAATAGATGTTTTTTCTGTTGGCTGCATTTTTTGTTAGTATATCATCAAAATCTTTTACCAAATCCGTTTTGTCCATTTGGATTCTAGATATATTAACAGATACGCCTAAGTTTTGAAATTTTTTATTGTTATTGATGATAGTAATTTGCCTACACGCTTTGTCGAATATCCAATTTCCAAGTTTATTAATACCTTTGTTCTTTTCCAAAATAGGGATAAAGATTGACGGTGAAACATTACCTAACTTTGAATTGTTCCATCTACACAGTGCCTCAAGGCATACAGCCGTTCCTTTGCAGTCAACAATAGGTTGATAATGAAGAAAAAATTCTTGATTATCCAAAGCCTTTAAAAGTTCCTGTTCCATAGAGTATTCTTTTTTAAACTCTGTTTTGAAGAGTTGAAAAGTATTATTCATCATTTTTTTAGCTTTATACATAGCAAAATCACTGTTTTTTATTAATTCAGTCGAAGTTTCACCATCTTCAGGGTAAACAGAAATTCCGATACTGACATTCAAATTTATTTGCAGATCTTCAATCTCAATTTTTTCATTGAAAGCATCATTGATTTTTTTAGCCATTCTAGTTGCATTGTCTGCTGATTTAATGTTGTTAAGACAGAGGACAAATTCATCACCACCAACTCTCCCGACAAAATCACTTTTTCTAACGTTTTTAATAATTTTATTAGCCGTTGCCTTCAGTATTTTATCACCTATTTCATGACCGTATACATCATTAATTTGTTTGAATTTATCAATGTCAACAAACAATACAGCCAGTATCTGGTTATCTCTTTTGCTCTGGAGAATGAATTTATCTAACAATTCAAAAAATGGGGTTCTATTTATACAACAGGTGAGTGTATCTAGAAAAACAAGCTTCTCTAATTTTTTAGTTATTTTATTTAGTTTGTTTCTGCTAATTATTGAAATAAAACCAAATATCAAAAGAAGAATTAGTGCTATAATTCTAGAATACATTGTAGATGTAGACTGAAAATCTTCGAGAAAGTATGTAAAAATCTTATCATAGGGAGAATTTTGATAGGCATTGATAAAGGCATCTGTGAACCAAAAAACAGTTCCTAATAGTAATGCAATAACGATGATAGTTGTAATTTGGTTTCTTACTAAACTTGTAAATCTCTGTGCTTTCATACAATCAGTCTTATTTGCAGTATTGTGTTATAAATTAATTAGTCTTATCAAATACACAGGGGTTATTTGCATAACCCTTGTATATTTTGTTAAATCATTTTTTTATTACATATTCCTGAATACCTCGATGTATTTCGTACCAGAAGTCCAGTGCGGCTGTTTTCTTGTCTTTTGCAAATCTTTCAAGCCAGCTGTCTAGTTCCGGATCCTCAATTTTATCAATTTCTTTTTTTCTTATCAGGAATGTGTGGACGTAGTCGATTGTTCTTTCTGATTCCCAGAAAGTTGAAGCATTTCTGCTAATAATTCTATCTGCCGTCAGCTTAAGGCATAATAAATACTCTTTTTTCATGCCATATAGGGATTCGATTATTTCAGGCATCATTTCTTCTGACCAGCCTCTATGCATTCTGCATATACCTAAATTATCCCCTATCAGTTCGCCAAAAAGTCTTTCCGCATTTTGTTTTCCCAGTTCTCTTGGGGGTAAAAACTTGTCAGCGTATACCATGAAATATTTTCCCATCATCGGCATAGGAGAAACTGCACCGGGAACCCAGTACTGATTTGGGGGCATCCAGCCTTCACGACCATTGGGAATATATACAAAAGAGTCCATTATTTCCGGAATATTTTTTATTCTGGCCATATCTCTGGCAAATTTACGTACACCTCTGTCAAAATCAATTAATCCACGTTTCTCTATGATAGCATCGTACAGTTCAATGCCGACTTCGGCGTTGTGCATTGATACTTCAGCATTGTTTTCTTTAGTAATATTCAAGTTCGGCAGTTTTGAAACACCGAGTTCTTCCTTTGTAAAATAACCTTCATCCAGGCACTCAAAGAGCCATGAAATGACAGCACCGCCGGTTATTCCATCAAACCCGAGCATATCACAATGATGATTTAATTTTTCAGCAGCACGCTGGTCATAGATACAGGCGAGGGGGCCCATTGTCTGGTATGGCTCATAATCTTTTTTATAAGGGCCGTTCATTTTTTTACAAAGTGCGACACATGGTTCACCACAGGTTTTCTGCTGTTTTTTATCAATAGTTTCCTCATTGAACTGTTTCAGATAGTTGTCCACTACTAAGTCTTTATGGATTTTCAGGCGTTCTTCTTCAGTCATATAAATACTTTTGTAGTTATTAAACATCATTTTGCCTTTAAGAGTAGTATAGTTAACTCCAAAGGTTCCGCCTGTTTTGAATTTTGGCTCAAAACGATATTTTGCGGTAGCTTCCAGGTCTTTTGCTGCAAGTTTTTTCTGATATTTGTTTACAAACCATTTATCTGCAACTTTGCGGTCTCTAAAGTCCTCATCAAGGAATGTTCCACCGTATATTATGGCTACAATTCTATGCTCTTTAAAGAGCTGAGTACCGAGTCCGCCTCTTCCAGCCCAAGTGTCCACATTAGACATTTTTCCATTTACTATTGGAACAGAGCCGATAGCACCGAAATCAGAACTTTTAGCAGATGGCCCAACAGCCAAGATTCGTGGATCTGAGGTATATCTGTGACCGTAACACTCGTAAGCATAATCCATTACAGCATAAATACCTTTTCTACCGCTCTCCCAGACCTGATGGACTGGAATATGCTTCATTTCAACCTGAATTTCTTCCCCATGTACACGGTTAAGATATAAAATGGAATTCTGGTGCGCTTTTCCTACGATAGAAAGCATATTAATACCAAGGTTGTCAAAGACCAATCCTGCACCGCCCATTGACGAAATATAGTAATTTCTCCATTGCGGAGACATTCCGGTGAAAAAAAGGCGGTTTGAACCTGGAAAAATAGAACCGGCTAATAATCCTACTCCCATATTCAGACTTTTTTTCTTATTTGCTAAAAATAGTCCTAAGTCTACAGGACCAAAATGGTCGCCGATTTTGTATCTGTCTACTTTGTAAAAACTTGTGTTTGCGTGGACGGAAAGTACTTTTAGATTAGAATCCATTATTGGCACCCCTTTTTAATTATTAGTATAGTTAATGAAAATAGTAATAACTTTCATGATATAATATTTAAAATAAGTTTTTAGAAACAGTTTTGTAATATAACACCAGTTATGTATCTATGTAATTCTACTTATAATTTTATAGCATATTATTATTAAAAATTCACTCGTTCTTCTATAATTATTTGTAAAATAAAAGATTTTTATTGAAATTGAATATTATATAATTGCAATACTTATTCAAATTAGTGTTTCACTAAGCTTGAAAAGTTTGTATGCTTATTATTTTTCTGAGGAATGTATTATATTTCCATCTTTAAAAATCAGGAATGTATTTTTTGATATTTTATTCCACTTTTCATATTTAGTAAGTGGTTGAGTTGCTATAATTGTTACTATATCTGTCTTAGTTGTAACTTCCTTGAAATCAATAGATAATTCCTCATCAATAAGATGTGCTTTTTTAAATGGAGATTTTCTGGTAATCCAATAAAGATTTGTAGAACAGAATGCATATAGATGTTTTGAATCGCTGAAAAGAAGGTTTGAAATACCCATTTTTGAAAGTTCATAACAGAGTTCTTCTATGTATTTGAACATTCCTTTAAGAGAACGTGGTTTTATTTCATATTTTAAAAGTATTTTATCCAGTAACCAGCAGAATGCATATTCTGAATCAGTTGTTCCAACAGGGAAGAACTTTAATAATTTCCGCTTTTTGATTCCTTTATATTCACCATTGTGTGCAAAACACCAATACTCTTTCCATATAACTCTCTTAAAGGGGTGAGTATTTTCAAGTGAAACTTTTCCTCTATTGCCTCGTCTAATATGGGATATTACATTTTTACTTTTTATTGGATAATCTTTTAAGAAAGCAGCTATCTTTGAAGACACGCTTGGTTTGGGATCCAAAAAAGTTCTACAGCCTTTACCTTCATAAAATGCCATCCCCCATCCATCACGATGTGGTCCGGTTTTTCCGCCACGTTGCATAAGGCCTGTAAAGCTAAAACATATATCCGTTGGAACGTTTGCATTTAATCCAAGAAGTTCACACATATCGACCTTTCAGAATATGAGTTCAAATTACAGGAAAAATTATAAAAATCCATAATTTTGTTATATTTTCTTTTTAATAAAAAAATACTTCCGAACAGTGTTATTACAAAACTTTCAACGTAAAAACAGTCAATATCTCCTCGAAGGTCCTGTCATGCCCATGTTTCTGTTTGTATGAGACTTGAAGTACAAATCGTTATCTTGAAACACAAAAAAAAATAAAAAAATCGGTTGTCTATTTAATTTGAGTGTTATATGTATTATATTATTAAGTTTCTTTTATTGTATTTAAACTTTGGCTTCAATAATATTCAGGCTGATAAAACCCAATAGTTCATAGTATTTTGGAAAAAAATGACCTCATCCCATCAATATACCGAAGATAAAATAAAAACATTAAGTTCTCTTGAGCATATTCGAACTAGGCCAGGAATGTATATTGGAAGAATAGGTAACGGCTCACATCCTGATGACGGCATATACGTTCTTCTTAAAGAAATATTAGATAACAGTGTAGATGAATTTATTATGGGAGCCGGGCATCGCATAGATATTGAATTTAATGAGAATCAGGCAGTAATTAGAGATTATGGTCGCGGTATTCCTTTAGGTAAGGTAATAGACTGTGTTTCGATAATTAATACAGGTGGAAAATTTAATGATGATGTATTTCAATTTTCTGTGGGGTTAAACGGTGTTGGAACAAAAGCCGTAAACTCATTGTCTGAATTGTTTATTGTTACATCTCATAGGGAAGGGGAGTTTTTTGAAGCCAGTTTTAACGATGGCAGGCTGATATCGAAAAACAAAGGTAAAACAACAGAAAAAAATGGTACGAAAGTAATTTTTAGTCCGTCAGTGGAAATATTTCATAAATACGCGTTTGATATGGAATATATCAAAAGGCGTTTATGGATGTATGCATATTTAAATAGCGGCTTGTCTCTACATCTTAATGATGAGCGCTTTTATTCAAAAAACGGCCTGAAAGACCTTATAAATTCAGAAGTTGGAGATGATAAACTTTATGATGTTATTTATTATAAGGATAATACTTTAGAATTTGCCTTCTGTCATTCTATAAATTTCGGGGAAAACCATTATTCATTTGTAAACGGACAGTATACTAACGATGGTGGAACACATTTATCCGCCTTCAGAGAGGGTATACTTAAAGGAGTAAACGAGTACGCAGGTAAATCTTATCAGGGAGCAGATGTCCGTGACGGAATTGTCGGTTCTGTAGCAGTAAAACTTAAAGAGCCGATATTCGAATCACAGACAAAAAACAAGCTTGGTAATACAGATGTAAAAGGCTGGATTGTAGGTGTGGTAAAGCAGGCCATAGTAGACTATCTGCACAAACATACTGATGAAGCTGAAATACTGCTTGAAAAGATAACTCATAATGAGAAGGTCCGGAGAGAGATTCAGGCTGTAAAAAAACAGTCAAAAGAAAAAGCTAAGCGGATGACCTTAAAAATACCTAAGCTTAAAGACTGTAAATATCATTTAACCGATAAAGGTGATAAGGGTAAAGGCACAATGCTTTTTCTGACGGAGGGGCAATCTGCTGCAGGCTCCATGGTAAGTTCCCGGGATGTATTAAGGCAGGCAATATTTTCACTTAGGGGTAAACCGCTGAACTGTTTTGGTGAATCATTTGATAAAATTTACAAAAATGAAGAACTTTATTATGTAATGCAGGCTTTGAACATAGAAGAAGATATAGAGGATTTACGGTATGATAAAGTCGTTATAGCAACAGATTCTGATGTTGATGGCCTGCATATACGCAATTTACTTATTACCTATTTTTTGACTTTTTTTGAGCAGTTAGTATTGTCCGGACATCTTTATATATTGGAAACGCCCTTATTTCGGGTCAGAAATAAAAAGAAAACTATATATTGCTACGATGAGGAAGAACGTGATAATGCTATGAAAGAACTTGGTGAGAAAGGCGTTGAAGTAACCCGTTTTAAAGGTCTAGGTGAAATTTCTCCAAAAGAATTTGGACAGTTTATAGGGGAAGACATACGATTAATAAATATTAATGTTGATTATATGCGTGACGTTCCTGAAATGCTCGAATTCTATATGGGAAAGAATACTCCTGAACGAAGAGACTATATAGTTAACAATTTGGTTTGACGGGATAATGCAGAATTATTATTTCATCAAAATAAATATATTTATATTAAATTTACTCAAATAGACAATAAAATTGTCCTTATCAAGTAAAGTTTGATTACAACGTGTAAAAGCGGCGTCTCGCCGCTTGCCTGGAGTTCAAGAGCCAAGGCGGCTCTTTTACATTCCCAAAAAATCAGTGCGTACATATGCACTTCACTTAATATATACATAAAATAGTCCGGTATAGTAAATGGATAAAGACAAAACCAATTTAAATAATATAGAAGATACTGTCGTAAACAGTCCAGATGTGAATGAACTAGAGACGGATGAAGAAAATGCAGTAATCTTTTACGCTGAAGATACAGATGAAAAAGATAATTCAAATAATGATACAGCACTAGCAGTCACTGAAAATACCAATACACATCTCAGACGCCTTATAAGCAGCAACTACATTGAATATGCATCTTATGTAATAAAAGACCGTGCTATTCCGGATGTCAACGATGGAATGAAACCGGTACAGAGACGTATTCTCTGGTCTATGTACAAAATGGATGATGGTAAGTTTAATAAAGTTGCTAATATAGTTGGGCATACAATGCAGTTTCATCCACATGGAGATGCATCTATTTATATGGCTTTAGTAAATGTCGCCAATAAAGATTACTTTATTGAAAAGCAAGGAAATTTTGGTAATATACTGACAGGAGATGCACCTGCGGCTGCACGTTATATAGAGGCAAGACTTACACCTTTGGGGAAAGAAGTTCTTTTTAACCCTGATATAACAGATTTTGTAAATTCTTATGATGGCCGCAATAAAGAACCTGTTTTTTTTCCAGCAAAAGTACCAGCTTTACTAATGTCAGGCCAGGAAGGTATTGCTCCGGGTATGACTACTTCAATACTGCCTCATAACTTTCAAGAGCTGCTTGAAGCACAGATAGCGATATTAAAGAATAAACCTTTTGAACTCTTTCCCGATTTTATACAGGGCGGGATAATGAATATTTCCGGATATGAAGACGGAAATGGGAAAATAACCTTGCGTGCCAAGGTTGACATAGAAGGCAGAAAACTCATAATTCGCGAAATACCTGCAATGACTACTACAGAAAAGCTGATTGCGTCTGTAGAAAAAGCTGTAAACAAAAATAAAATAAAAATTGCTTCTATCAATGATTACACAGCCGAAAAAGTTGAGATTGAGATTATTCCTGCCCGGGGTTACAAGCCGGAGAAAACCCTAAAAATGCTCTATGCTTATACTGACTGTTCAATGTCTGTATCCCCAAGCCTGCTTGTAATCAGGGACAGCAGACCTGTTATAATGACAGTCAGCGATGTGTTAAAGTATAATACAGAATGTCTAGTTGAATATTTACGTAGAGAATTACAAATAGAGTTAGATAAACTAAATGAAAAATATCATGAGAAAACTTTAGAACGAATATTTATAGAAAACCGTATATACAAGAGAATAGAAGAGTGTCAGACATATAAACAGGTACTTGATGAAGTGCGTCAAGGACTGAATAAGTTTAAGAATCTTCTAAAGAGAGAAGTAACAGACAAAGACATTGAGCACCTCCTTGGAATTCCTATCAGGCGTATTTCAAGATTTGACATGAACAGAAACAAAAAAGATATTGAAGATATCCTTAAAGCAATAGAACAAACAGAAAAGAATCTTGCCTCAATTGTATCATTTAGTATTAAATATATTAGAAGCCTTATTATGCGTTTTGCAGTAAACTTTCCCCGACGGACTGAGATTGAAGAATTTGAAAAAGTTGATAAACGTTTAGCAGCGCTTAACAACATAAAGGTTGGTTGGGATAAGAGGAGTTGTTATATTGGAACATCTATAAAAAGTGATGATGTAGTAACTTGCAATGAATTTGATTATTTGCACTGCATAGAGAAAAAGGGGATGTATAAAGTAATCAATATACCTCAGAAAATGTATATTGGCAGACTATATTATTTTAATAAATATAACAAGTATAATATTTTTTCAATTGTGTACAAAGATAAAAAAAGAAGTGTTTATTATATAAAACGTTGTGTTGTAAATAAGTTTATAAGAGATAAAGAATACCAGATTATTCCTAAAGGATGTCAGCTTGAACTCATTACTGCCAGGGAAAGGTCTACATACGAATGTGTGCTGGAAAAAACAGGAAGGCAGGTGGCTGACTCTCTTTTACTCGATTTTTCAAAAGTACAGATGCGAAAACCCAGTGCCAGAGGATTTCGTTTTACAGATAGAAAAATACTAAAGTTCCGTTTTAAAGGTCAGGTAGAAGAGGTAATTCCACCTGAGGAACCACCGGATAACGAGATAAATC
The DNA here is from genome assembly GCA_964523175.1 of uncultured Victivallales bacterium. Taxonomy (GTDB): domain Bacteria; phylum Verrucomicrobiota; class Lentisphaeria; order Victivallales; family GWF2-38-69. The sequence goes on from CAZGAI010000097.1 coordinate 9,197, forward strand.
CGGAACTAGAAAACGACGCAGTCACAACCAATGTAACTAAAACTGTTGTAGTTACTCCTTCAATCAAGACACCGAGTGCTAAAGTTGAACAGCAGGTACAGAAATTAGATAACCCTGCAGTTAAAGAAAAAATCAAAGGACCTAAAACCTCTGAAAATATCATTGTTGCTACAGAGAAAAATGTAAAGATAGAGCCAGAACCTGTTTCTATTAAACCCACACATGTTAATAAAGATATTACTTCTGATAATGATAAGCCTCACACTGTAGTTAAAAGCGCTAAAAAGAACAAGCCATCGCCATCTCCCAAAAAAGCTAAAGCATCTGTGAAACCTTCAAAGAGTAAAGAATCGACAGGGAAAAAAAGTGCAACTGAATCTGTCATAAAAGATTTGAAGGTGGAGAATAAACCAGAACTTAAACCAGAACTTAAACCAGAACTTAAACCAGAACCACCAGTTGACTCTAAGCACTCAACTTCTACTTCAGCAGATGATACTGATTCGGATACAGAAAACGGCTGGGGTATAATTCAGCCGGATTTGGGCTTTTAATATTTTTTTAAAATCTCATAAATCATTTCTGCGGTAATACCCCATATAATACCTTCAGTAGTTTTGTATACTAGAATTCTATGCTTTTTACCTCCCCATGGAGTAATATAAGTATCAGGTAAACCGAGTTCTTTTACCGGAAGCAGTATGACTTCTTTTCCTAAGGAATCCATGTATGACGAACTAGCGTGGACTTTGGCATGATAGTTTTCAGGGGTTATCTTTTTGAGATGGCTAAGTGGAAGGGTAAAAACACGCTTTACCTCTTTTGTGTTAATATCCAGTTCATCTAAATCACTAATATTTAAAGTGCAGAGAAATGCTTCAATAGCAACACCCATCGGTGAGAGCAGGGTGCCTATGTTTCCCTCAATATTAATTTTATCTTCGGAAATACCTAATTCTTCTATTGTTTCTCTGA
>CAZGAI010000098.1:0-10142 GCA_964523175.1 uncultured Victivallales bacterium
ATAGGAAATAACCACTTGTAGGATTAGGTGTAAGCGGCAGGAAAACACTAATAAGTTCTTTATCAACTTTATCTCTAACTTCCCACAGGTTATCTTCATTTGTGACAAAGCCTACAGAGTAGATGCCATTTTTTGGAAATTCAAAAAGGACGACTTTTCGGAACATACCGTTTTGTTGGTTTCTAATCGCATCACCAATGTTTTTTATCGTAGAATAAACAATATTAAACATTGGGACTTTCATTAAAAACCACTCTGCAAATGTTATAATTTTACTCCCTATTGTATTTCTTGCCAGAATGCCGACAATAAAGATTAAAAAAAGTATAAGTATCAGCGAGATAATTTTAATCAATTCGCTGAATAATGGCAGTTGATCAGCCAATCCCTTTACATATGGTATATGAATGAATAGGGCAATGGACCATGATGTTAATTTCTCATAAATAAATATAATGATAATTATGGAAATCAGAAGGGGTATGGTTACAAATAGACCAGCAATTATATTGTTACGAAAATAGTTGAACATAGTTATGGATCCAAACCGGATAAACCGGGATTTTAATTATATAAAATAATTTACTTTAGCTTTAAATATGAAAAATTAAACATTAGAAGGAATAAACAGTAATAAAAAAAAATGGAATTTTTTTTAATTTCTGTTATCGATAGCTTTTAGCTGTAATGTCAGCACTCTGCGTTTATCTGCTTTTAAAACTTTTATGTTAAGAAAATTGTCAATAGTTGTTTCCAATCCCGGTTCAGGTATTTTTCCGAGTCTGCTGCATAGAAATCCTCCAATAGTGTCTACATCATCATCTTCCGGAAGTTTTATTTTAAGAATCTCATTTACCTCATCAATCAGAGTTCGTGCATCCATGGTAACTGAGCCGTCATCCGTAAAAATGATGGTAGATTCCTCTATTGTTTCATGCTCATCATGAATTTCACCAACTATTTCTTCCAGAATATCTTCCAATGTAACAATGCCGGCGGTTCCACCATATTCATCAATAATAACAGAAAAATGGTTGTGTGACCCCTTCAAATCATCTAATAAATCACCGATTTGTTTTGTTTCAGGTACAAAAATAGGCTTATGTGTGAGTTGTGTTAGGTTTTTACCAATAATATTTTCGGTATCTAAAAAATCTTTTGCGAGAATTATACCGGAAATTTCATCTACAGTTTTAAGGTATACCGGTATTCTACTATACCCGCTGTCTATAAATAATTTTACAGCATTCTCAATAGATGAGGTTGAAGAAATGGCTACGACATCAACCCGAGGCGTCATTATTTCCTTGACATCAGTATCGTTCAGTTCAAAAATTCCTTTAATCATCTGCTTTTCTTCTTCTTCAAGGGAATTATCATCAAATCCCGAAGTAGAGTCGTTTTCCAGTAGAGATAGTATCTCGTCTTCTGTTGTTGTAATATCGTCTTCTTCAATATTCTGAGAACGTTTTACTTTCAGTCTGACAAAGTTAATAAAAATAACGAAAGGATATAAAAGAGTGTAATGAAGCAGCATGATTAACGGCATTGTTATTTTTAATGTTTGAATATCGTATTTAATAACAAAAAATCTAGTTACAATTTCTGCAAGAATTACGAGAAAAACAGTTAGTACAGCTGAGATAAAAACGTGTAGAATGATATACCAAAAGGTGGGAGAAGTCTGAGAATAGGAGAAGTGCTTAGATAATACTGAATTATGAGCAATATCAAATAGCAGCGAAGCTATAATAGCAATATTGAAAAAGAGAATGATTTTATAAACAATTTGATATGCAGCTTTATTCTCAAACCATTTCTCTACTTTTTGAGCTAAAATGCTATTTTCATTTTCGAGTTTTCGTATACGTCCCCTGGTTAACTGAGAGAATGCTTCCCATCCGGAAATAATCCATAGGAAAGTTATTATAAAAAAAATTAAAGTTTCAATAATCATAATTTTCCCTGAATATTAATATTTTTTTGAAAAATAGATTCTAATGAAAATTCATCTTTAAGTTTTTTCATAATCGCTCTTTCTTTTCTTCTCATTTTTGTCCGTTCTTTTGGTTTTAAATCATTTTCTCCAGCAATGTGCAAAATTCCATGAACTAAATAGAGTACCATTTCATAAGCAAATGAAGAGTGCTTTCTTGTTGAAGCTGCCAGAACAGCCATGCCTGGATGAATAATCAACTCTACAGCAGTATCGTTACTCTGTAATGGATATTCATCTCTATAATCAAAAGATATTACATCTGTTAATCCAGTATGATTCATAAACTGTCTATTAATTCGTTTAATAGTTCTAGGCCCGACAAAACTAATAGAAATAATTTGATTCTTGTCCAAGTTTAGGTTAGCTAATTTAACTATTCTTTCCATTAGCAGTCGGAATTTTTTTCTGGATATTTTTATTATTTTCCTTTGCTGCGTGGAAAAGATCATCTTCATTGTTGTGTTCCTCGTCTGCAGGGTATGAAATACGTGTATGGAGCATTGAGTTTAATGATTTTATAAAGCTATTTTTAGCTAATGCGAGTTCTCTAAATGTAAAATCTGAGTTATCTAATTCTCCATCCCGAATTCTTTTTCTAATAATTTCCCATACAAGGGCTTCGACTTTTGAAGGGGTGGGTTTTGTTAAAGATCTTGATGCAGCTTCACATGAATCAGCGAGACTGAGAAGCACAATTTCTTTCTCATATGGTTTAGGGCCGGGATAGCGGTATTCACTTTCTGTTATATCTCTTGTTTTTTTATTATTTTCATCCAGTGCTCTTCTATAGAAAAAATAGACAAGGTTAGTTCCGTGATGCTGTTGTATTGCATCACGTATCAAGCGGCTTAATTTATATTTAATAGCTAGATTAACACCTTCTTTAACATGATTCAAAATAATCATACAGCTCATTCCGGGACGAAGCAGGAAATGTCGATTTTGGGTATTAATATTGTTTTCGGAAAAATAATCAGGCCGGGTCAGTTTCCCAATGTCATGAAAAAGGGCGCAGACTCGTGCTTTGATTGGATTTGCACCAATTGCGTTTGCTGCCTGTTCTGCAAGCGTAGCAACAATCAGGCAATGGTGGAATGTGCCGGGAGCTTCAAGTTGAAGTCTTTGTAAAAGAGGATGATTGTAATCACATAAACTTAGTAGACTCATATCTGTATTAATCTGAAATAGAGATTCAAGAGAAAAAAGAATTGCTAAAGATATTATTGCTGTAAATAAACCGTTAAAAAGACTTAGTCCTGCTATTAAAGGGATTATTTCCGGGTTTTGAATTATGAATTTAAGCTGACCAATAAACTCCATCGCAATGAACACTATTGAAACTGAGAGTACAGCCCTTATGAAATACTGTTTGTAATTTTTTGATTTATATACGAAGTAGGCTGAAATACAGCTTATTCCCATACCGAGGATAACAACAAAATAGCTATCCAGTTTTATCGCTGCAATTAAAGAAACAAGTAAGCTGGCAAAAGTTGCTGCCCGCATTCCAATAAGAACTGACAACAAAATTGATGTTAGACCCAATGGGATCAGGCAGGTTTTTAGGTTTATTGCTAAATCATATTCAGTAGCCAGTATGTTAAAAAATTTGTCAGCAAGCAAAATACATAAAACAGAAATGATAATAACGGCACCAATTGTTGCCATTTTTTGATTACTTCGAAGTAGTTTGGGGTGCAGATTATAAAAGTACAAGCCAATCATAACGACGAGTATCAGGCTCATTATTATATTGTAGGAAAAATTTTCCCAGAAATGAGTAGAAAGTTCTTGTCTGTTGCGTTCAATTTCGTAGGCCTTGAATTTTTCAAGAATAGAAGGAGTTATCTTTTGTCCTTTTTTTATTATTATGCCCCCTTTATAAATCTCTTTAAATACATCGTTTTCAGGGGACTTATCTACGGCATTTTGTGCAAGTTCTGTTAGCTTTTTATTGTATTTAAGGTTTTGAGTTAAAAAAGGTAACGAAAATTCATAAACTGCTTTTCGCAGCAGCAGGCGATTTTGGGGAGAGTAGTCTAAAGCTACTTCATAGGAAAAATTGTTTGCTGCAACAATAGGAGTAGAAATAGAATATAAAGGTTGTGGGGGCCTAACATGATCATTGCTACTGTCAAAAATACTGATTTTAACATTATGTACATTGTTTTTTATGGCATCTTGAGAAATTATACCTTTGTACAGGATTGTTGAAAGTTTTTCATTGAAGAGTTCTAATTTTTTTGGGTCATTTATAATGGTTAATAATGGTGGTATTAGTGATGGAGGAAACTCTAATGTTTTACCTGTCTTACTGTCAGGTGTTTTAGCAAAAATAGAGATTCTATTTAAAAATTTATCTGCTTCAGCAATGCTTTTTTTGCAGTCAGCTGAACTGATTTCATAAATGAGAGGAATGGAATTCTTCTGTTTGATACGTTTATTATTTGTGGCGGCTTCATTTAGGTATATGAAGCTAAAATCAGCGTGAATTGTTTTGGGGGCCTGTTGATTTAAAACAAGATAAAATTCAAAGTTATTGTTATTTGAAGGAATAATTAAAACAAATGCACAGAATAGCCAGACAACTGTTAATATAATAATGCTGACAAACTTGGATTTGTTCATTGCATGCCCGAATGTCTGGTCCTGCTTTAATCTTATTTTGGAACTTGCAAGACCCTCTTTTTCCAGTTTTCGTCTTCTTTTACTTTTAAAGAAAAATAAAGGCATTATAAGTTTCCTTCATTGATTTTTGACTTGCTCTCTCTAGTTGATTTATCATGACTGTAAGCGTTAATGATCTTTTCAACGAGCGGACTGCGAACTACATCTCTTGAGGAAAATTCCGAAAATCCAATTTCTTTTATCGGTTTCAAAATTTTTTCTGCGTGTCTAAGGCCTGAAAGTTTGCTGCTTGGCAAGTCTGTTTGTGTTGGATCACCAGTAATGATACATTTTGATTCAAAACCTAATCTCGTTAGAAACATCATCATTTGTTCTACTGTTGTATTTTGTGCCTCATCAAGGATTATGAAAGAATTGTTTAAAGTTCTTCCTCTCATGAACGCAAGAGGGGCTACTTCAATAATATTCTTTTCTATTAGTTTATTTGCTTCATCAAAATCCAGCATTTCGTATAAGGCATCGTACAAAGGGCGAAGAAAAGGCTTAATCTTTTCTTCAAGTGACCCTGGAAGAAAACCAAGATTTTCTCCTGCTTCCATCGCCGGTCTAGTCAGAATAATTCTGCTGTGATTGCCTGAGAGATATAATGAAATAGCCATAGCCATTGCCAGATATGTCTTTCCTGTTCCTGCCGGACCAATCCCAAAAACTATATCTTTCTGCTTCATGGAACGTATATACTCAAACTGGACAACTGTTCTTGGGATAATTGTATTTTTACGGGGGCTAACTTTAACAGATTCGGAATAGAAACTTTTTATATTATTGGAATTACCCTTGGTAAGAATAAATTCTAAATCTTCTTGACGAATTGGATAACCTGATTCATGAATTTGATTTAACTCTTTCAGGATAGAATACGTCTTTTCTACGAAAACCGGCTTATCTGAACTGATTTTTACTCGGCAGTCACGGGCTATAATTCTAACTTGAAATAATTTTTCAAATAACTTTATATTATTAATAGGGTCTCCCGCAAAAATACTAATTAATGCGTTTGACCCGTTAAGGTATAATTCTTTCTCTGACATTATAATGCTAAGTCTGGTAATACAGTAGTTTATTTAGTTGGTATTGTGAGTGTTAATCCAGGCTTAATGCTTCCGGGTGAACTGAGAACATCTTTATTTGCTTCCTGTATTTCTTTCCACTTAGTTCCATCATTATTATAAAATTTACAGGAGATGGACCAAAGAGTATCTCCTTTTTCAACTGAGTATGTTGTTGAGTCAGGAGCTATCGCAGGTGCTAATTGTTTTGCATCTGTACTAACATTTGTTATTTCGGGAGAAGTTGAATCATTTTTACCAGTACCGGAAATTGTCAAATCATTCCCCGGAACCGGCGCAGGTACAACATCTAAACTGAAATTATTAGCAGTATCACCGTTAGCTGCTGCATCATTGATCGGAGGAAGTGTAGGAGGTGGTTCCCAATCTTTATACGAGTCTTGAATATAACCCTTCCACTGGTTTTCAGTTGCTCCATGTTTTACTCTGGCCAACTGAGGTGCACAGCCTGCAAAAACAAATAAAACTACCATGCTTGAAAACAAGCTTATAATGTATTTTTTCATTTTCTGAGAAATCTCCCCTTGTTTTTAGGATATAGCTTTATTTATATTTCTTCAAAATTATAACAGCATTATGACCACCAAACCCAAGGTTAAGATTTAACGCTGTATTAAGTTCTATTTCTTTGGCTGTATTTGGAGTATAATCCAGATCACATTCCGGGTCTGGAGTCTCATAATTTATTGTAGGTGGAATTATATTTTCCTGTAGAGATTTTACACAGCTTATTGTTTCAAGACCACCTGCTGCACCTAGATTATGGCCAATTTGCCCTTTAATACTGCTAATAGGAGTATTAATAGCATGCTCTTTGAATACTGCTTTATAAGCCATAGTTTCATATTTATCTCCAATTGGAGTACTTGTACCATGAGCGTTAATATAATCCAGGCCGTCAATTGGAAGTTTTGCATGATTCATAGCTGCTTGAACTGCCTGTGCGCAACCCCTGCCGCTTGGAGCGGGGGCTGTAATATGATGAGCATCTCCAGAAGCGCCGTAGCCGATGATTTCAGCCAGAATATTAGCTCCACGTTTTTTTGCATGTTCTAGTTCTTCAAGAATAAGTACACCTGCGCCTTCACCCATAATAAAGCCGTCTCTATCAGCTTCAAATGGCCTCATGGATCTAGCAGGATCATCATTTCTTGTGCCCATAGCTTTCATAGAGCAGAAACCTGCAAAAGCCAAAGGAGAAATACCTGTTTCAGTACCGCCTGAAATCATAATGTCAGCATCATCACGCTTTATCATCCAGAAAGATTCACCTATTGAATGGGTTGCAGAAGCACAGGCTGTACAGATGCACATATTTGGTCCTTGTGCTCCGTATCTGATTGCAATATTACCGGAAGCCAAGTCTGCAATCATCATAGGTACTAGAAATGGTGAAACTTTTTCAGGTCCTCTGTTCAGTAGTACACTATGCTGGGATTCAATTGCCTGAATGCCTCCAATGCCGCTACTGACGATGACACCGACTCTTGCAGGATTGACATTGCTCAAATCATGCTCAAGGCCTGCATGATCAAGAGCTTCATCAGCAGCAGCGATTGCAAATTGACTAAAAGGGGCAAGACGTCTTGCTTCTTTAACTGGAATATATTTTCCAATATCAAAATTTTTAACTTGTCCGGCTATTTTAGTTTTATAGTGAGTAACATCAAAATGATCGACTGTGCTGATACCTGTTTTACCGTTGACTACGGCATCCCAAAAATCCCCGACATTATTACCAACACATGATATAGCACCCATTCCTGTAATGACAACACGCCTATCCATTGCATTTCCTCTAAGTTACATGTTAATTAAAATATGCTTGTATAAAATAAAAGGGGCATACGGCTACTGCCAATGCCCCTTTGTTAAAAGCTATCTAAATTTAAGCTTGAACGTTGTCTTCAATATATTTGATAGCATCACCAACAGTAGTTAGTTTTTCAGCGTCTTCATCTGGAATGTCTGCGCCGAACTCTTCTTCAAGAGCCATGATAAGTTCAACCTGGTCTAATGAATCAGCACCGAGATCTTCAATAAATTTAGCTTCTGGAGTTGCCTGATCTGGAGAAACACCAAGTTGATTTACAACGATTTCTTTTACTTTTTCAGCAGTAGATGACATGATTTATCGCCTCCTAGTTGTTTAGTTTGAATATTTGGGTATACACTTTTTTTTCTTAAAATTGTTATTGCTTATTTTGTAAATAATAATAACAATAAAGATATTAAATTGCAACCCCTTTACTTACACTTATGTGAAAAAAAGATTTTTTTTTACTAAAATAATAAAAATTGGAATGAATTGAGTTAGAATAAGACGCATTGTCTTATTCTAAAACACAGGATTACATTAACATTCCACCATCAACATTGATTACCTGACCTGTGATGTAGTCAGATTCACTTGTACTGAAAAAGCATACAGCATTTGCAACATCTTCCGGAGTACCAGCTCTTTTTATCGGCAAAAAGTTCAGAAAGGCTGATGTTGCTGCTTCTGATAATGATTTTGTCATATCGGTGGCTATATAGCCTGGAGCGACTGCGTTTACATTTATATTTCTGGAAGCCAGTTCTTTGGCTGAAGTTTTGGTCAACCCGATAACTCCGGCTTTAGATGCAGAATAATTTGCCTGTCCGGCATTTCCCATTCTTCCGACAACTGATGAAATATTTACGATTTTACCTTTTCTTGCCTTCATCATGGGGCGCATGGCTGCCTTAGTAAAATGGAATGTTCCTTTAAGATTGATGTTCATTACTAGATCCCAGTCATTCGAAGTCATTCTCATCATTAATGTATCTTTTGTTATCCCGGCGTTGTTGACTAGAACATCCAGTCTTCCATAGTGTTCAACAGTTTTCTTAATGGCTGCTTCAGCCTCTTCAAAAGAGGAAACATCAGCCTTTAAAGCTATGGCATTAATACCTTTTGCTTTGAACTCAGCTGCGGTTTCTTCTGCTACTTCTAATAAAATGTCAACAATAGCAATAGAAGCGCCTTCTGCAGCCAGTCGTTCTGAAATAGCTTTCCCAATACCACGGGCTCCGCCCGTTACCAATGCAACTTGACCTTTTAATTTATCAGACATCTTTTCACCTTTATTTATATTGATTATTGTTTAAATAGAAAAACCTTCTGCTGTTTCAACGCTGTTTACATTCGCAGTAACAATAGAAGTGTCTGTTTTCTTGGATAAACTTGTTACGACTACACCAGGGCCGAATTCAATTACTGTATCGATTCCAATTGATGTCATGGCTTTTACACAGTCGACCCACTGTACGGTTCCGGTAACCTGTTTGATAATATTGGTTTTAATCTGCGCAGGGTCTTCTCTCAGTGCGCCAACATAGTTCTGTGAGACAGGAACTGATGGGTTGTTAAGCTGAACATTGGCAAGGTAAGTTTTAAATTTTTCCTCAGCATCTTTCATTAATCTGGAGTGATAAGCACCTGCGACAGTAAGGGGCTTGACAATCCTGACGCCTTTTTCCTTCAGAAGAATGACAGCTTCTTGTATTTTGCCTGCTTCGCCGCTGATGACTGTCTGTACAGGACTGTTAATGTTTGAAACATCTATACCACACTCTTTACAGACTTCTTCTATTATTGCGGGATCACCCTTCATTACGCTGGCCATGCTCCCTTTAGTAGCTTCACAGGCATCCTGCATGTAAGCTGCTCTTTTTTCAATAATTTTCAGCCCTTCTTCGAAGGAATAAACTCCTGCTCCGTAGAGAGCACTGAACTCCCCTAAACTCAAGCCTGCAACTGCTGTAGGTTTCACTTCAGGATGAAGTTGTTTGAAAACTTCGAGACATGCAACGCTCATTATATATATTGCCGGTTGACAGTAGTGTGTTTCTGTAAGTTTTTCTGCAGGTCCGTTAAAACAAATATCAGAAATAGCCCAGCCTAGGACTTCGTCTGCTTTTTTAAAAATATCAGCTGCGACAGGGAATTTGTCACAAAGATCTTTTCCCATACCTACCTGCTGTGCGCCCTGACCGGAAAATACAAATGCTGCTTTCATGTTTGCTCCACTGTATAGTTGTTTAAGTTTGCTTTTTTATAAACGAGAATATTTTTTCTGGAATTATTAAATATAATTATATACTACTTAATTATATACTACTTAATTATATACTACTTAATTATATATGTGCCAGAATTTGTTTTTAACATGTTAATAGTTAACAGAATCAAAAATTTCGATAAAAAAATGAAAGATAAAAACAAAGTTTATCTTGAAATCATTTTAATGCATTTTGCATATTTTAAAATACTGTTTTGATAAAAAAAGACAATTTTAACCTTAAAATCGTATCATATTAATAATTTGTGGTAAGTATTCGATATAATAATATCTGCTAAT
>CAZGAI010000099.1:0-10094 GCA_964523175.1 uncultured Victivallales bacterium
TTCTCTATAAGCCTTCCAGAAAAAACAAATCCGGAGTAATCTGGTTCAAAGGGATGGAGGATAAAATAGAGAAGATGGTCGGTGATGTTGTCGAATATCAACGCTATTTCTCTCCCAAAACAGAGTATCCAGTAGTGCAGAAAAAAGTACAGATAAGCACAGATGAATCTGTTGTTGTGAGAGAGTTTGTGGTTTCCGGTAGAAATATTGGACCGAATCTGGATGTGTTGACTGCATTACATAACCGATATCATAGATTTGGCGGGGTGATAAAATCTGTTTATGCCTGCGTCTGGAATCATTTCTCACCTCTCTATGGAGGCCGGAGTTATGCAGAAGTCAATTCTTTGTCAGAAAAACAAATCTATCAATTAAGAGATAAGGGAATATTTTTGGATATACCCTTATCCAATGATTTTTTTACTTTGGAGGATTATAAAGCATCTAAAAGCCTGCTGAAAAAATTTCATATTGAGGGCAATGCTGTTATTTGTGTGAATGATGAATTGGCTCGCATGGTGAGAAATGACTTTCCTAAATATTCGTTGAGAGCCAGTATGATCAAGGATATTCAAACGCCTCAGGCAATCACTGAGGCGTTATCGCTTTACGATCATATTACTCTTCGCATGACATATCATGATAATAAGGAGTTTCTTCAATCCATCGCAGAAAAAGAACAGGTGATATTGTTTGCCAACAGTAAATGCGAATACCATTGCGAAATGAACTGTTTAAAACCTTTCTCAAAAAGGATAAAAAAAGACAAATTTACACCTTTAAAATGCTGGCGAAAAGAACATAATTTACCTATTACGCCTTATATGGAATTTGATTTATCAGACAGGAGATTCAGAGGATTTAAAATTTTCAAACTGGAACCTGAATTTGTCTATTATCCGGCAGGCAGGTGATTGTCTAATCAGATTCAAGTTAACGCACTGCGTGCGGGTTAAAAGTTATCAAGTTTAAGGTATCAGGTTGAAAAATATATACATTAAAACAACACCCTGTGCTTTTATATCCTATAGTTTTATAACATTAAGACCTGATAATTTTAGAATACTGGGTATTAATGCTTTACGAGCAAAATCCTATACTATATATTTATAATAATTCTTCCATGCTGACTCGATATTTAACTAACAACTATCTTTGAAACTTCTGATTCAGCCAGGTAACTACAAGTTTTCTTCAAGCATTTAAAAAGTGAACAGCTCGTCTTTCATTTATCACACTTCAAGAAACAATAAATTTTCAATTACCAGCAACTTACCTGTTACTCATGCTTGAAGTTAATATGACTAAATCTATGAGAAAAGAAATATGGAGATTAACTAAATGCCTGCATCCCCATATCCCCGCCCGCCATCCCCGCACCGTTAGTTTGTGTTTTAATATCAACTTCAGTTATTTCAGGAGAAATCCATTTTTTTGTCTTTTCAATTGAAGTTTCTTGTTTTTTTTCTTCTTTCATTGAAAGTTCCTCATAATATAAATTGATTTACAAATCAGTTGATTAAAATTTAAATTATAATTTAAATAGTAAAATTTCAAGGGTAATAGACATAATTTGACATTATTTTCTAATAATGCCTACCTAATTCCTTTTATTGATAAAAGTAACAAATTCCTTATTCAACAGCACTCACAACATGTTAGAAACTTAACAACTATGACATCTATAATCAACCTCTAGAATCCATTAACTCTTTCAGAAAACATGTAAAAATAAAAGCAACAACTATATACTTGATAGGAAAATGGAATAGAGTTTGTATTGCTTTTGTGCTATTGTTTTAACTATTGGATCATCAATTAGTAAATTTTATTTATCGCATCAATCGATTTACGATTCGATTGCTTCTATTAATCTAAACTGAAACTAGAGAATACATTAGAAAATATTTATGGTGTTAAAGGATACCCGTTATGACTGATTTTAAATTGAGCACAAAACGATGCAATGAGTGCCTTCAGCTTTTTGAAGATGAATCAGCCCCTCATACTGGTTTGTGTCCGCAGTGCAATCTGAGTTTTTCCATATCTATGAAAGAAAAAAACGCACTTTGGGAAAAACAACTGGAATTATTTTTGGCTTATGGTGGTAAAAGTCAAGAAGGCCATCCAGATGCGCTTGTCCTCTGGTCGGGCGGTAGTGACAGTACCTTAGCTCTTTATGAGGCCAAATATACTCTGGGTTTAAAGGTTATTGCGTTAAAATTTGAGTTTTCTTTCGAACGTGAGGGGATGCAGCAAACTGCTAAAACTTTTATTAAAAGACACCAAATCCCCTTGATCACGGTAGCCGTAGACTTGAAAGAAATGTTTTTTTTATGTCATGGGAATGCGCAGCCGATAAATGAAAAAAATATTATTGATTTTCCCTGGCATAAATTTTCAGCAAGCGGCAGTCGTTCATTTGTTTGGAGCAGTAGTGCTGTTATCGCTAAACAATTGGGTATCAGTCGTATTATCTGCGGAAATAACATAGCTTATTTTCATTTACTCAAAGAAAAAAAGAAGCCTGGCACTGCAGGAGAACAGTTTATCAACCAAAATCTGAAATATCTTAACCCAGCAAGGATTTTAATGCCGAATACCGATCATTTGCTGATCAACCTGCCTCCGGCCTTAGGTTATACAAAAAAAGTAAAACGTAAAAAACTCCTGGAAATCGACTATCGACTACCAGATGCCTGTTATATAACTACGGAAAGTGATTCCGAACTGGGGTTATTGCTGCCTGCTGCCGCTAAAAAGGTGTATCCACAAACAATGAGAAGACCCGATGCCAGCGCTTATCAGGAATTTTTATCCGGTTATATTACTCGCGAGCAATGGCTGGAAGAGTTTATTAAGGCCAATAATTTCAGTGCTGATGATGTGGAGCATGCGATGCAGCACTTGTGTAAATTGATTCAGCAGCATAAACTAAATCATGAAATTTCGATCACTATCAATCAATCTTGCCTACAGGAATTTAACAGAATTGATTTTAAAACTGCTAAAAATAAGATTTTGAACTATATATTGTATAACAAAAAGATTCTCCTCAGTCGTTATTTGATTGATACCGGAAAAATCATCCCAGCCATTGAGTATGCAGAAGAAGCAATAAATATGTGTCCGTATGAAAAATTTGGATATCAGTATCTTGGAGCTGCCCTAACAAAAAATAATAAATATAATGAAGCCTTGTCTGTATATCTACAAGGTCTTGCGAGATCCTATAAAGACAGTAACTTATTATTGGGGCAGGCAACAGCTTATTACGCTTTGGATCAACCTGAACTAGCTTTGAGAATCGTGAATCATTTGATTAAGTCTGAGGAAAAAGTTAATGATTCATATTTTTTACAGGGAAAATGCTATTTTGCTCTACAGAAATATAAAAAAGCCCTGGAAGCTTTAGTAAAAATAGAGAACACTAAAACCCTTAAACCACAAATTGATTATTTATGCTGCAAATGTTACAGAGAGTTAGGTAGGGCTGAGGAAGCTAATAAACACTTCAAGGAAGCAAAGGCTGAAGCAAAAAAGCTACTACAGCAACGGATTATTCAACAAAAAAAAGGTTAAGGCAATGCTTATTCACCTGAATTATTCATGCGTTGAGTTTGTTGTAGTTACGAGGAAACCCTCCTTCGTTATTAAACTATGGAGGGCACAGCAAAACGTCCTGTCCGCCATAGCTCAGAGAGAGCGACAGTGGAAGCTGTACTTTGTATACTGCAGAGCAGTACAAGCTGCAAGCTCGCCACGCAGCAAGCGTGATTGTAGTTGACGAAGTAGATGCAGTAAAATCGATGCATTTTCAGTAAAAAGAAGAAAAATTTCTAAGAAAAATGAAGTTTTTCGCATGTAAAAGTATAAGTTCCTTATAGTAAAAGTAATAAAAACTTTTTTCATTTTTTTATGAATAATTCAGGTTCAACCCACTTCAGGGTTAATATTTTAAATTTATTATTACCATAGGTTGCACCTATGGCTACTAATATCCTACCCTTTCAGGGTAAAATACTGAATGGATTCAACCCATATTGTGCAATTGAACAGTGTGCTGCAGTTGCGAGAAAACAAGATGCTGCTGTAGTAACTACTGCAAATCGCAGTTGACGAAGCAGATGCATCTGGGTGATCTAAATATTTAGAATATCTTTTGATGCATATGGCAATATGCCTGCTGTTTTTTTTTGTCATAGTAGTCCTGATGGTACTCTTCGGCTTTCCAGAAGGTATCTACAGGAAGTAATAATGTTGCAATTTCATACCCTTTGCTTATAAGTATTTCTATTATTTTGCGTATAACTTTTTTCTCATCATAACTTTTATAAAAAATGGCTGATATATACTCTTCACCAATATCAGTTCCCTGCCCTCCTATTTGTGTAAAATCATGAATTTCAAAGAAAAACTTAACAAGTTCTTCATAGCTGATTTTTGAAGGGTTATATTCTAGTTTAACGACCTCCAGATGGCCGGTATTTCCATAGCACACATCATCATATGAAGGATCTTTAGTGGAACCTCCCATATACCCAGACACTGCAGAGATCACACCTTCTTTATATTGAAACAGATGTTCAACACCCCAAAAACACCCCCCGGCAAAATAGGCGGTCTCAATACTTGGGTCCAATTTTGCAGGTATAAATATTAAGGAAATTGAATTGACACAATGTCTGATATTTTTTTCAGTAAGCTGTTCTCCTTCGAAAACATGCCCCAGATGTGCTCCGCAGTTTGCACACAGCATTTCTGTTCTTCTTCCATCAGCATCCTCTTGTCTCTTGATAGCCCCATCAACTTCGTCGTCAAAGCTTGGCCAGCCACACCGAGATACAAACTTATCATCTGAACTGTATAGTAATACGTTACATCGCCTGCAATGATAGGAACCTTTTTCATAAAAGTCGTTATATTTTCCACTGAAAGGAGCCTCTATACCTTTGTGTACTATAACTCTTTCCTCTTCAACTGAAAGTTTATTGTAGGATTTATTCTCCATAGCCATTACCCCCGAAGATAAGATTAGGTTAAGTATTAACCCTATTGACAACGCAATTATTGAATAATTACGCATTAGTTTATCCTATTACATCAATTTTACATGCAGTATATTTCAATGCTGCTATTTTAGAATATGGATCTTTTTCACTTCTAGTTAGTCTATTGAGCCTTGCCTCTTCAAAATGCCATGGCATGAATAGTTCGCCTTTTGAAACACCTGTTGTTACTTTTGCATCAACAGTTAACATTCCCTGCTTCGAAGTAAGCTTAAGAGTGGTATTATCTTTAATATTTAATGCTTCAGCATCTTCAATATTAATCAGAACATAGGGTTTGTTAACATAACTGTTTAATGTATCACAACGCCTGGACATTGTCGCTGAATGGTATTGATATAGCAGACGTCCGCTGTTAAGAATAAAAGGATATTCTTTACTTGGCTGTTCATTTTGCGGTACATAGTCAACAGGAAATAGTTTAGCTTTACCGGTAGGAGTATTAAATTTTTCCAGCCAAAGGGTTGGTGTACCAGGGTGATTTTTTGTAAAACATGGCCATTGTATTCCTTCTTTATCAAGCCTGGAGTAGGATATCCCGCTCATTATAGGTGTTACTGCAGCAATCTCCTCAAATATTTCTCTGGGATTAGTAAAGTCACCGATAGGTTTCCCCATTCGGTTTGCTATGTCTACAATTATTCTCCAGTCTTCTCTGATTTCACCGGGCGAATCTACTGCTTTTCTGATTCTAAGAACTCTTCTGTCGCTACTTACTACAGTTCCATTTTTTTCGGCAAGTGCAGAAGCAGGAAGTATAACATCAGCGTATGGTGTTGTTACAGTCGGAAAAATATCTACAACAACTAAAAAATCAAGCTTTTCAAACGCAGCAGCTGTATGATTTAAATTTGGATCAGTATGCATCGGGTTTTCACCCATAATAAACATACCTTTAATTTCACCTCTATATGCTGCATCTATTATTTCAATTGTGGAATACCCTACCTTGTCAGGAAGCTCTTTATATTCTACATTCCAAATATCAGCTACTCTTTTTCTATTATTTTCATCACTTGCGGGAATATACCCCGGATAAAATATTGGTGAACATCCAACATCTGTAGCACCCTGTACATTGTTCTGTCCCCGCGGTGGAGACATACCGGCAAGGTCTTTACTGACCTGACCTGTAATAAGCATCATGTTAAGTAAAGAAAATACATTATCTGTTCCAGTCAATTGCTGACTCATCCCCATACCGGTAGCAATTATTGAGTTCTTTGCACCGGCATAAAGCAATGCTGCTTTAATTATTTTTTCTCTAGGTACACCTGTAATTTTTTCTACATATTTCGGGGTATACTTTGCAGTAAGTATTTTTAGCTCATTATAAGCTTCTAAACCACCCTCTATACGTTGTTCTATAAACTTTGTATCTATCAGGTGTTCTCTTATAATAACATTTATTATTCCGTTGAGTAACGCAACATCAGTACCAAGTTTTGCCTGTAGCCATACATCCGCATATTTTGCAAGAGGTGTCCACCTTGGATCTACTAATACTATTTTGGTTCCCTTACTTTTTCCACTTTTCAGGTATGTAGCTGTGACAGGATGAGTTTCTATCATATTGTTGCCTATAACAAATACACAATCTGCTTTTTCAAAATCCTGTATTGAGTTACTGGCTGCACCGTCACCAATTGATTTCAGCATTGCAGTAACAGTCGATGCGTGACAAAGACGGGTACAGTAATCCATGTTATTAGTGCCGAATGTAACGCGCATAAATTTCTGAAAAATATAGTTATCTTCATTTGTGCATCTTGCCGAAGAATAACCTGCAAGAGCATCATTTCCATATTTTTCTTTTATCTCTTTGAATTTACTTGCGATCAAATCTAACGCTTCGTCCCAGGAGGCCTCTTCAAATTTTCCATTCTTTTTGATTAATGGTTTTTTTAAACGATCGGCATGTTGAATAAAATCATATCCAAAACGACCTTTAACACACATCCTCCCATCATTAGGTAATACTCCCTCAATACCTGTAGCTCTTACTATTTTACCATCCTGTATCCAGTATTCCAACTGACATCCAACACCGCAGTACGGACAGGTAGTCTTTACACGTTTCTCAATTTTATCTAATTGAATATTATTTCTATTGGGTTTTTCCACTAATGCGCCGGTTGGGCATAGCTGAACACATTCACCACAGCCATCACACTCAGATTCAGACCAGTTATCAAATCCTGCAATAATGCGTGTATCGACTCCTCTGTCTGTAAATGATAATACACTTTTTCCCTGTACCTCGCTGCATGCTTTTATACAGCGAAAACATTTAATACATTTAGATGAATCATATTTAAGTACAGGAGAACTGTCATCAATATGCTGTTTGATATCCTGCTGAAGAGAAGAAAGCTTAGTGTTTTCATTTTTATCAAGGCCATATCTTACAATAAGCTCTCGAAGCTCATCGAAATATGTTCCATCATCTTGTTCATTATGTTCAATAATAAAATAACTTAGAGTGTGTTTTCTTGCATCCTCAAGTTCTTTATCAAAGGCAGTAACTTTCATGCCGTCAGAAACATCTACTGTACATGAGGGGACAAGTCCGCGCATACCTTCAATTTTAGTTACACATAACCTGCAAGCACCGGTGGGTGTTAATTTTTTATGATAGCATAGGTATGGTATATTAAAACCGTTTTCAACAGCCACCTGAAGGAGATTGCGCCCATTGACAGTCTCTACTGTCTTACCATCTATTTTTATAGTAATTTTATTATTATTCATAATTCAGATAACCCTATATTTCATTAGTTTCAAGTAGCTCTTTCTTAAAATAACGAAATGCGCTTTTTATGGGCATAATTGGGGACTGCCCCAAAGGACAAAGTGAATTCTTTGCAATATAATCTGCTTCTTCAACAAGCTGCTGTAGGTGAGTCTCACCATTTGGCTTATCAAATTTCACTTTTTCTAGAACTTTAATCAACTGCAGGCAACCGACTCTGCATGGTGTACATTTACCACATGATTCGTGCTTGAAAAATTCCAATATGGACATGAGTACATTATAAATATTGGAATTATCATTAAATACAATAACTGCTCCTGATCCAAGAGTTGCTCCTTTTTCTTTTAACTCATCATACCCCATCTGTGTATCAAGTAGTGATGCATCTACAAAAGTACCGGCTGCTCCACCTAGAAGAGCGCCTTTAAACTTGGTACCGGGAAACATGCCGCCTCCAAGGTCATCAAGAAGAGCTCGCAGTGTAATACCTAATTCAACTTCATAATAACCAGGTGTTTGAATATTGCCGCTTAAATTAAAAATCTTAGTTCCAGAAGATCTGCCTGTTCCCAGCCTGCAGTACCATTCAGGACCATTCTTTATTATCACCGGTATATTTGAGAGAGTTTCGACATTGTTGACTAGTGTTGGATGGCCAAACAGCCCCTTTTCAGCAGGAAAAGGAGGCTTAACTCTTGGGTATCCTCTTTTTCCTTCCAGTGATTCAATTAATGTGAGTTCCTCTCCGCAAAGATATGAGCCGGCACCAAGTCTTATTTCAATATCAAAGGAAAAGCCTGATGAAAAGATATTTTTACCTAAAAAACCATTGTTTTGAGCGTCTGAAATAGCTTTTTTAAGTCGTTGAATTGAGAGGAAGTATTCACCTCTTACATAAATATACCCTTTATTAGCTCCGATAATATATGCAGTAATAATCATACCTTCTATTAACGTATGAGGATCCTGTTCCATAATGATTCTATCTTTAAAAGTACCAGGTTCGCCTTCGTCAGCATTACATACGAGGTATACATCTTCACCTTTAGGAATTTTGCTGCCATAATCTCGGGTAAATTTCATCTTCTGCCCAGTGGAAAAACCGGCACCGCCTCTTCCTTTGAGATTTTCACCAATGAATTTTGCGGCTGCAAGTTTATCCATTACTTCTGAGGGAGTCATATTCAGCAGCACTTCTTCGAGAGTTTCGTACCCACCTGTATCAATATAGTCATTTATATTTTCAGGATCTATTCTTCCTACATTTCTAAGTACTACCCTTTTTTCTTTTGTTGATATGGCAATACTGCTCGTCCTGCTTCTGATATCATTAATCAATTCATTGATTTTAGATTCATTCAGGTTACCATAAATTTTCTGATTTATCATCATTACAGGTGATTCATGACAATGACCAAGGCATTCACAATATTCTATTGAAAACAAACCATCCTCAGTAATTTCATTGATACCAATTTTAAGCTTATCAGTCAGTGTATCTAAAAGAAAATTACCCCCCATCATTCTGCATACAGGTGATCTGCATATTCTTATTACATGTCGCCCTCTCGGTTTTAGACTGAACATTGTATAATATTTCACCAATCCATAAATTTCAGCTAAAGTCATATTTAGGTATTCAGCAGTCTGCTTGAGAGCTTCTTCAGGAATATAGTTCAAAGGGTTATTGTCCTGAATGTCGTGAAGGATCATCAATGCATTTTCCTTCTCTTGTTTGTACTTATTAAGTAAGTTATCAAGTTTCATTTCAATCTCTCATTAATGTAAACGTTAGAACTAAGTTGTGAAGTATACCGGGGGTATCTAAAATGAGCAGTCAGGAGGTTAAAGATATTTTATAAAGATCTTCTGCAATTCGTTTCACACAAATAGCTGGAACTTGGTCTTTGCCTTTAACTAAAGTCATAGAGTCTAAATACTCCCTTACCTTGAAAACTCCACATCGAATCTTTTTTGAAGACTGTGCAGACCTCATATTGGCATCTTTAAAAAGTTGAGTTATTTCCTGGGGAGTAACCTTTGTATGACCAGCCTCATAAAGACAGATCAGAAACCCTTCTATTTGATTTAATCTTGGGCGGCGGCTGAAGTTATCAACCATAAGTTCCTTCAATGTCTTTTCTGATAGTAAGCTCATATTTTTTTCTTAACTCCCATGATATTATTTATAAGTATAATGTTTTTAATAATATATTTCATGTTTTATAATTCACAATGTATTATTTATCTCTTTTTGTTCATTATAGGTT
>CAZGAI010000100.1:0-10035 GCA_964523175.1 uncultured Victivallales bacterium
CGAGTTAATAGACAACTTAATTCCGAGACAAATCAGAATATAGGAACACTGATGGAAAATAATAAAACACAAGTCCCCCCGGTTAGGTAACGAGACAGGCTGTTGAAGAACCGGAAAATTTAATTTGAACTATAAATATAAGGTTTAGTTTTATGAAGAATAAATATATCAAAGTCAAAATCCCTGCTGGAGATAAAATAACTATCAATCAAAATGGTTCACTTAAAATAACAGACAATCCGATAATCTGTTTTATTGAAGGTGATGGTATAGGGTCTGATATTACTAAAGCAGGCAAATATATTCTAGATTCTGCCATTGAAAAAGCATATAGTGGAAAAAGAAAAATTTCATGGATGGAGATATTTGCTGGAGAAAAAGCAAACATGCTTTACGGTGGAGACACCTGGCTTCCTGGTGAAACTCTTGAAGCCATTAAAGAATTCAGTATTGCTATTAAAGGGCCGTTAATGACTCCGGTGGGTGGCGGAATTCGTTCACTTAACGTAACAATGCGTCAAAAACTGGATTTATATGTATGTTTTCGGCCTGTAAAATATTTTACAGGAGTTCCCTCGCCTGTTAAAAATCCTGAGTTGACTGATATGGCAGTTTTTAGGGAAAATTCAGAAGATATTTATGCTGGAATTGAATGGAAGGCAGGAACTCCTGAAGCTTCAAAGGTTATATCATTTCTTCAAAGTGAAATGGGGGTTGAGTCAATAAGGTTTCCTGAAAACTGCGGCATAGGAATAAAACCTATCTCCAAAGAGGGAACGGAACGTCTTGTCAGAGCAGCAATGAAGTTCGCAATAGAAAATAGACGGGAAAATCTGACTTTGGTCCATAAAGGTAATATTATGAAATTTACTGAGGGAGGGTTCAAAAACTGGGGATATGAGCTTGTCAAACGTGAATTTTCTGAACATACTGTATTGGCGTCTGAATGTAATGGGGTTCCTCCAAAAGGTAAAATATTGGTTAAAGATTGTATTTGTGATGCATTTTTACAGGAAATACTGATTCGTCCCGACAGATATGATGTTATAGCTACAATGAATTTAAACGGAGATTATATTTCCGATGCCTTGGCTGCCTGCGTTGGGGGCATTGGAATTGCGCCAGGAGCGAATATTAACTATGAGACTGGTACTGCTATTTTTGAGGCTACACACGGAACTGCACCTGATATTGCAGGGAAAAATAAAGCAAATCCCTGTTCTTTAACACTTTCAGGAGAGTTAATGCTGCGCCATATTGGCTGGAATGAAGCTGCAGATCTGATTATTGATGCAATAGAAAAAACAATTGAATCTAAAAGAGTAACTTCAGATTTTGTGCAGTTAATGGAGGATGCAACAGAACTTTCAACTTCAGACTTTGCCAAAGCTGTTGTTGAAAATATGTCTTAAATGCTCTCTGAAAATGACAAATATTAAATAATAGATATGGCACAAAGGTTTCTAAATCAAAATGATAAAAGAGGGAATTAAGTTAAATTTTGCACTCAAAGTAAGATTTTAAGAAAGGTTTTGCTATGAAAGCAACAGTTTAATATTGCTGATACTTTTAATGCTAACCTAAGATCGGGACTATATTAAAACTATAATAATGTAGTATTAACTATTTTCAGGATGATTAATTATGTCTATGAGAAAAACAAACATTTTCATGCTATGGGTCACACTAATATTAACCTTTATGCTTCCTGCTTTGTTACTAAACTCTATGGGAGTGATTATACTAAACCTAACAACACATATGGGCGTTACTAAACCTGCAGCAAGCCTTCTGGAAGCATTTCAGGGAGGGGCTATTATAATTGGTGCTTTTTTTCTTGCATCATTTATACCTAGTTTTGGTTATAAAAAATCACTTATTATCGGTGTTTCGCTTGAGATAGTTGCCTGTGTTTTAATGTGGCTGTTTGCTTCATATTTCATAACTGTAATTTATTTTATTTTCTGCGGAATAGGTTTTGCTTTGGTAAAAACAACTATTTTTGCTATCATAGGATTAATTACAGCTTCTCCAGATAAACATGCAAGCAATATCTCACTCCTTGAAGGCTGCTTTATGGTAAGTATGCTTTCAGGCTTTTGGATTTACAGTTTTTTTATGGAATATGCTTCCTGGACGACTACATTTCTTTTTCTGGGTGTTATATGCCTGATCAACCTTTTTGTAATTTTATTTACATTTATTGACGAGACAGAAATACATATTGAAGAAAAAAATACAAATAATTTTTTGCAGAAAGTAGAAGACATGAAAAATATGATAAAGCAGATAATAATACCAATAGTATTGCTTTTTATTATTATAGCATTTTTCTATGTTTTTATTGAACAGGGCATTAATAACTGGTTACCTACCTATAAGAGTGAAGTTCTTTATATTGATCCGTCATTAAGTGTAAAAGTAGCGAGTCTTTTTGCCGGGGGTATAGCCGTAGGCAGACTTGCAGGTGCATTTATTATTAGAAAAGTAAAATGGATTTATGTTCTTACTGGCGGATTAGTAATAGCTTTTATTTTATTAGCCGGGATTATTTATTTTTCTCAAAAAATCAATTTAGAAGGAAAAATAGCATATAAATGGTCTCAGGTACCCTATGTTGCATATTTAATACCAATTGTCGGTTTCTGTATTGCTCCAATTTATCCTACTATATGCTCATTAGTTCTAAGTTCACAGTCAAAAAGAAAGCAGAGTTCGATGGCTGGTTTAATTATTTTCTTTTCTGCTCTTGGAGGCACTTTGGGGTCGTTCTTAATAGGGAAATTGTTCGGCATATTCGGTGGTTTAACCGCAATTAAAGTCCCTCTGATACCTATAGTTTTAATCTTTTTTATTTCAATACCGTTCTATTTTGTAGTAAAAAAAGCACAGCAGAAAAAACAGATGTAATTAGAGTCCGTTTCAGGTGTATGACTTTTAGGATGGATAGTGATTATACTGCTAATTGTTTCTAAAATCATCAGTTTAAAATGAAAATGATTATAGCACTGTGTTTCAAAGTTAAACAGCTGAAAGTAAGCAATTTCTTTTTAGACTCATAAACCCAGATTAATTGTTATTCCAGTTCAAAAGGATCGGCGCCTTTATTATCTTCAAAATTTTTCCATTCACCGCCATTTTCAGTTTTTTTTACAAGGATTTCTATTTTTTTCTCAAATTCTGTCAGTTTCCTGCTGCAGTAATCAGAAAGTTTTTTACCGTTTTCAAAATGGTTCATCATATTATCTAGAGATAATTGTTTATCTTCCATCGAAATTACGATTTTTTCAAGCTTTTCCAATGCTTTTTCAAATGGGATATTGTCTTTATTTGATTTTGCTGTCATAGTTAATTTCCTTTTTGAACAGTGATAATTTAGGTGCACAGGGATTTTCTTGTTAAGTTGCTAATAGACAACAATTGTTATATTAGAATTCAAAACTAAAAAATAAAAACAAGATTTATCTTGTTGAAATTAAGATTGACTTTGATTAAGGTTAATAGTAATTGTAGTCAATAAATAAAAATATAAACAAGTTTAACCTGTTTACTATGGAATAGTAATTACAATATGCAAAAATATGGAAATAATTTTTTTCAATTTTTAAAAGATATAAAATATATTCAGCAGATATCTAATGACGAAACTATTCGTTTGATTGAGAGTTATAAATCTACATCTGACGAAAAGTTTTTGAATGATATCGTCTTAGGGAATATAAGATTTATTATTTCAAGGGCGATTAGATTTTCCACTCAGAATATTACTGCATCCGATTTGATTTTTTGCGGAGTAAAAGGAATAAAACACGGGGTAAGAAAGTTCGATGCATCTAGATCGATAAAATTTTTAACTTATGCGTCATACTGGATAGAAATGTATATGAGGCGGGAAGTTATTAATCATTGTTCATTGGTTAGAATTACACCGAGATACTGGGAGATGTCAACTAAAGTATTAAAGCTAAGAAACAGTGGTGACTCCAATCGGCAGATTTTAAGAAAACTGAATATTAAAAGACGAACGTTGTATAATGTTCGTTCTCTACAAAACGATATCAGCTTAAACAAACTTTTAGTAGAGGCATCGGAAAGCTCAGAATTAGGTAAACTGATATTAGTAAACAAAACAACCCCGGCGGACATATATTCAAAAAAAGATTTATTGGATTTTTTAATGAATCAGTTAGATTATTTAACCCCCAGGGAAAAAAATATTCTTATTCAGAGGTATGGATTAGGAGAAACAAAAAAGCTTACTCTTACACAACTTAGCTCAATTCATAATATCACTGCAGAAAGAGTTCGTCAGGTTTTAACCATGTCTTTGACCAAATTGAGAAAACGTCTTAACAAGGAAAAAATTTAATTATGAATAATTTTACACCGCGTTCAAAACAGGTATTGGTTTTAGCCCAGCAGGAATCTCTGAGTTACAATCATGGTTATGTAGGGACTGAGCATTTATTGCTTGGTTTATTGAAGCTCGGGCAGGGTGTTGCGGTTTCTGTATTAAAATCCATGGGTTTAAATCTTGAAACATTAAGAATGGAAGTTGAAAAAATTTCAGGAGCAACCGGTAGCACACAACTACAGGGAGATATTCCCTATACTCCACGACTTAAAAAAGTTTTAGCTTTGGCTGCAAAAGAGGCTAAAACAATGAATTATAATTATATTGGGACAGAACACCTTCTGCTTGGTCTTTTAAAAGAAGGAGAAAGTGTAGCAGCTAACATTCTAAGAAATTTAAACGTGAATATAGACGTTGTCAGGAAAGAGGTTTTGCTGGCACTTGACCCTAACTTTCTGCCCAGTGATGGGGATAATGGTCTGATTGGAATGGCCCAGAAAAAGACTCAGGCTGAAAAAGGCTTAAATACTTTACGCGCGTTTGGACGGAATCTTACAGAGCTTGCCCAGCGTGGTGAACTTGATCCTGTAATCGGAAGAGTAGATGAAATTGAAAGAGTTATTCAGATTCTTTGTAGAAGAACGAAAAACAACCCCGTTCTTATTGGCGAGGCCGGAGTAGGTAAAACTGCAATAGTAGAAGGACTTGCCCAGGCCATTGTATCAAAAAAAGTTCCTGATATCCTGCACGATAAAATGGTGTTCGGACTGGATTTACCGCTTATGATTGCCGGGACAAAATACCGTGGACAATTTGAGGAGAGAATAAGAGCTGTTCTTGATGAAATAAGAAGTTCCGGCAAGGTAATTATTTTTATTGACGAACTCCATACTATTGTTGGAGCCGGGGGGGCAGAGGGGGCGATGGATGCATCAAATATTCTCAAACCAGCACTGGCTCGCGGTGAACTTCAATGTATCGGCGCTACTACAATAGACGAATACAGAAAATATATAGAAAAAGATTCTGCACTGGAAAGACGCTTTCAGTCAGTAATGGTTAACCCTCCCAGTGTAATTGAAACAGTCGAAATTTTAAGGGGTTTGAAACCCAATTATGAAGAGCATCATCATGTAACTTATACTGATGCTTCTTTAGTTGCCGCAGCAAAACTTTCCGATAGATATATTAGTGGACGTTTCCTTCCCGATAAGGCAATTGACGTTATGGATGAAGCCGGAGCGAGAACCAGGCTTACTGAAGCAATTCCCATGCCTGATATCAGTTTATTAGAAAAAGAAACAAACGAACTTCAGAAGAATAAAGAAAAAGCTATTGCGGACCAAAAATATGAAGAAGCCGCCGCTGTCAGAGATAAAGAGAAAGCTGTCAAAGCAGAAATTGACGGTATAATAGCCTCATGGGAAAAATCAAAACAGACTAAAACAGTAAAAATTGGGGTAAAAGAGATTGCGGAAGTACTTTCTAAATTAACTGGAATTCCTATTCAGGAGATGGAAAATGAAGAAAGTTCCAGGTTACTAAAAATGGAAGAATCTTTAAATAGGCTTGTTGTGGGACAATTGGAGCCTATTCGAACAATTTCAAGGGCATTAAGGCGTTCAAGGGCAGACTTAAAGGATCCCAAAAGGCCCATTGGTTCTTTTATTTTTTTAGGTCCTACCGGTGTTGGAAAAACTCTCCTTGCTAAGTCGCTTACAGAATTTATTTTTGGTGATCATAATGCTATAATTCAGCTGGATATGTCTGAATATATGGAGAAATTTAATGTCAGCAGACTCGTTGGTTCTCCGCCCGGATATGTAGGACATGAGGAAGGTGGGCAATTATCTGAACGAGTAAGGCGCCATCCTTATTCAGTTGTTCTTTTTGATGAAATAGATAAAGCTCATCCTGATGTAATCCACATGCTTTTACAAATAGTAGAAGAAGGCAAACTGACAGACAGTGTTGGACGTACAATTGATTTCAGAAATACAATTATTATTATGACAAGCAATCTTGGTGCTCATAAAATAATGCAAGGTAACTCATTGGGATTTGGGTCTAAGGATAGCGAGTTTGATGAGGTCAAAGGAAAAGAAAGGCTTATCGAAGAAGCTAAAAAATATTTTAAACCTGAATTTATTAACAGAGTTGACGAGGTGGTTGTTTTCAGAAAGCTTAATAGAGATGATTTAAGAGATATTGTTAAAATTGAATTTGATAAAGTTAAACAGCGTCTATATGAGAAGGACTTGAAAATTAAAATAAATAATAAAATTCTTGATTTTCTAATAGATGTGGGTTATCAGCCTGAATACGGTGCCCGGCCTCTCCGTAGAGCTATTGAACGCTATGTGGAAGACCCGCTCGCAGAAGAAATACTGCGTGGTATTATTTCACCAGGAGCTGAAATAGAAGTTAAAATAGATAATAATAAGTTAATCTTTTTCCCGAAATAGTAAATATTATGGATGAAATTTTTGAAATAGTAAATGACAACAATAATATAATTGGAACAGCTCCCAGGTCACAGTGTCACGGAAATCCTGAGTTATGCCACAGGACAGCGCACGTTATTGTTTTAAATGAATCAGGAGATATTCTTTTACAAAAAAGATCTAAAAACAAGGATATTCAACCTGGAAAATGGGATACAGCTGTCGGTGGACACTTAATGATAGGAGAGACTTTTAAACAGGCAGCAGTTCGAGAAATGAATGAGGAGCTGGGAATTCCGCCAGAACAACAGATATCCTTCTTATTTAATATGAAAATCATAAATGAAGTTGAATCAGAAAATGTTGCCGTTTATTCAACTGTTTATCAAGGTCATTTTAAAATTCAGAAATCTGAAATTGATGAAATTAAATTCTGGCCTGTCACTGAGCTGATAAATAGTATGACTGAGAAGTCATTTACTCCTAATTGTATTTTGGAAATAAAAGAGTTCTTAGAGTGCAGTAGAATGTAATATTTTTAAAAACGGCGTCCCACCCCTTAAGTTAGGAACGGCTCTTTTTCCTAATAAAAAGCAAACAATAAAATATTTTTTATGAATAAAAAAATAAATAAAAACATCAATAGCAGTGATTTAGTCAATCATTCATATTTTCTTTATATATGGCACTGTTTTAAGAAAAATAAACTGTCGATGGTTGGATTTGGAGGGATATTTTTTTTGATTGTGGTTGCTATTTTTGCACCTGTCATTGCCAATTCCAGGCCGCTTTGTATGTTTACCAGTCAAGGAATAGAATTTCCATTTTTTTATTATATTTTTTCTCCTAATTCTTCGGAAGTACTGGTAGGTAAAGTTTTTAATTATTTAATGCTGTATCTCTTTTTTGGGTTATTTATCTTTTTAATATTCAGAAAATATAAAAAATTAAGACTGTATTTACTGCTGACACTGGGTTTGATGTTGACGATACCTTTTTTTTCAGTAAAAAGTGTTTTGGATAAAACAGATTGGAAATACAGAACCAGCAATCTGCAGAAGAGTGAATTTGCAATAACTACCCCTGTGCCTTACGGGCCGTTTGATATTGTCGGGTCACCCTACGAAACTTCGTCAGCAAAACATCTGCTTGGAACAGATAATATAGGTCGTGATGTTTTATCCAGAATCATTTATGGTGCAAGAGTATCGATAGCAGTCGGAATTTTTGCAACACTCATTTCGTTAATATTAGGGACGAGTGTCGGGCTGATTTCAGGGTATTTTGGAGGTGTGACAGATTTATTTGCTATGCGAATTGTTGAGATTATAATATGTTTTCCTACATTTTTGCTTCTCTTAATATTAATGGCAACAATGATGGATTTAAAATTTGAGCAGTCTATTTTGGTCGTAATTCCGATAATCGGTTTTTTAGGCTGGACCGGGTTGTCAAGAATCGTACGGGGGGAAGTATTAAAGCAGAGGTCAATGCAGTACGTTCAGGCATGTGAATCTTTAGGAATGTCTCATTGGAGAATAATGTTCGTACATTTACTTCCTAATGTCAGCGGCCCTATACTTGTAAGTGCTGTTTTTATGGTTGCAGCTAATGTACTTGCCGAAAGCGGGTTAAGTTTTTTGGGCTTTGGGGTACAGCCCCCAACTGCAAGTTGGGGTGAGTTGTTAAAAGAAGCATTTGCCGACCCCCTGCGCTACTGGAACCTGACACTCTGGCCGGGCCTGCTTATTTTTTATACAGTTTTGAGTTTTAATTTGGTAGGAGAAGGGCTTAGAAAATCAATTGATTGTAAACCTAGATGAAGAATTTAAAAATCCTAATTTGATTGGATAATTTAATTATGAAAAAAGCAGATGAAAAGAACAGACCTTTGTGGGCTCCGTGGAGAATCGAATATATCCTTTCAGATAAAACCGGAGAATGTTTTCTCTGCGACAGAAAGCAGCCTTCTGAAAGAAAAGATGAATTTATGGTAGTATTCAGGGCTGAGCATTCTTTTGTAATGCTAAACGCATATCCATATATTTCAGGACATATGATGGTTTGTCCTTACAAACATGTAGGTGATATTTCGGCAATTGATAAAAAAGTACTGAGTGAAATGATGAAACTCTGCGTTAAATCAAAAGAAGTATTAGCTGCTGTTATGAAGCCTGACGGATTTAATATTGGCTTTAACCTTGGAGTTTCGGCGGGGGCTGGATTAGAAGAACATCTCCATATGCATATTGTTCCAAGGTGGATAGGCGATTCGAATTTTATGGCCGTCCTTGGGGATACCAGGGTGGTCCCGCAGGCCTTGAAAGAAACTGCCGGAATTTTAAAAAAACATTTTGTCTTCTCATAGACTACCAAAATGCATTGATCTGAATTTTAAGACGTAGAAGATTTCTGAAATACCTATGCTAAAGTTGTTTTTTCTCATTTTTTTGGAATTAATTTATTAATTAGATTTGAATTGTTAAAAGATAATGATAAAATAGTTGCTCGTTTCACGCTCGGGTGGCGGAATTGGCAGACGCGCATGGTTGAGGGCCATGTGGAGAAATCCGTGGGGGTTCGAGTCCCCCCCCGAGTACCAAACTTGCTTTTTTGAAGGTTGGGTTTTGTTATAAAATCAGGCAGAATTAGCTCAACCTTATTAAACGGAAAGTTTTAGTAATTGTATTTATAATCATAAACCAGTTATTTAATTTTGAATAAAATTGGTTTTGATATTAATATTTTTGGGTTGTGCTAAGGACTGTTGAATGTAATTAACTAGCATTTAACAGTTTACGGTGCCCATGAAATAATAGATATTTAAAATTGAATTATGCTTGCATACTTTGATTTAGTTAATATATTATAGCTCGTTATTGCTGAGGCGATATTCGGACAAAGTGCTTAGGTGCCCACATAGCTCAGTGGTAGAGCACATCCTTGGTAAGGATGAGGTCACCGGTTCAAGTCCGGTTGTGGGCTCCAGTTTTTATAAGTTGGTAAAATTAAGTAATAGAAATAATAAGACCCTGATAGGTAAATAGACGAAAAAAAGTCGGAAGTAGCTTGGAGGATAAAAAGAAGAATCATGGCTAAAGAAAAATTTAACAGAAGTAAACCTCATGTGAACATTGGTACTATCGGTCACGTTGACCATGGTAAAACCACATTAACTGCAGCTATTACAATGGCGTTGCAGAAAAAATTCGGCGGTGAAGTTAGAAGTTACGATCA
>CAZGAI010000101.1:0-9992 GCA_964523175.1 uncultured Victivallales bacterium
CATTATACTGTGATTTACTGGGTCTTCTTATTAATCCATTTGTCCAATTTAACAGGTCACATTCATATTCATAACTTTTTTTTATCTCTCTGGGTTTTTGAAATTTTTCACATTCATATTTATGGACAAGGTCATCTATAAAATCTAAAAGTGAACAGCACTTATTTTGAAGTTTTATATTCTCATCATAACTCGATAGATAGAGTGAATCTGACTGTGTTTCAAAAATAGAGAGGGCTTTTTTGAAAGTATTTATAGAGTTGAGTTCAGCATTTATTCGCTTTATGTATTCATTATATGATGTTGGAGAATCGCCGGATATTGATTTTTCAGAACTGACTTTCTTTACCTTTTCAACTACAAATCCTTTTCCACATTTTTCACATACAACTGTTTTCCCTAAATCAGTTTTAATTACTTCATAGGTTTGCTGACAATGTGGACATACTGATATTAAAGGTAGTACATCAAGTATGTTATCAAAGAACTTGGACGTCTGCTTTTTCCCTAAAATCTTGAAACCTTCGCTATCGATATCGGGTAATAAATAGCATAAATAGTCAAACTGAATTTCTGTAATAGGCTCATCTTCAGACGATTTCTCAGGTAAATCAACCATTCTACCTTCAAAGTCTATTTGAATTTTCATAACAGTTTATGTACCCCCCCACTCGCGTATAGATGTGCACGGCGCAAGTATTTCCGCAGGAATTTTTTGTCCTGAATTAAACTGAAATATTGATCCCGCTCGTGGGGAAAGACTTGTTCCGTACACATCTAGGTAAAAGTTATATGTAATTCTATTTGATAAAGTTGTAATTGTCAACACTATCAGATAGAATTAACTTTATAATTGATTCTAGTGGCAACCCCTAAAAAAAATTCATTATTTTGTTGAATAAATACAAAATGTACTGCATTGTATAACAAAGTAACCCATGCTTTATAAATTGGTTTTATTATTTTACATATTTTTTAATTTTACAATGAGAGGCAGAAAAAATGTACTCAGTTATAACAGGAACAGGTAAGTATCTCCCCACAAGAAAAATAACCAATGATTTTTTTCTTAATAAAGAATTTTACAATGCGGATGGGGAAAAAATTACAAAAGCAAATGAAGATATTATTAAGAAATTTGAGGAAATAACGAATATTAAAGAAAGACGATACGTAAAAGATGATCTCGCTGCATCGGATATAGCCTACCTTGCTGCTAAAGAAGCACTAAAAAGTTCCTGTGTAGATCCAGAAAGTCTTGACTACATCATAGTAGCTCATAATTTCGGAGACGTGCAGGAAAATAACAGAAGATCAGACATTGTTCCATCACTGGCCTCAAGAGTTAAATATCTTCTAGGAATAACAAATCATAAAACAATACCCTACGATCTCCCTTTCGGCTGCCCAGGCTGGGTTCAGGGAATGATCCAGGCAGACTATTATATTAAGGCTGGTCACGCAAAAAAAATTATGGTCATCGGAGCAGAAACTTTATCGAGAATCGCAGATCCACATGACATAGACTGTATGCTGTATGCAGATGGGGCAGGAGCAGCCATTCTTCAGGCAACAGAAAGCGAAAAGCCTATTGGAATTCTTTCACACTGTACCAGATCTGATACCAAGAAAGAAGCTTATATGCTTAAAATGGATAAATCCTATAATCCAAACTACAAAGGCGGTCAATTATTTTTAAAAATGCAGGGGCATCACCTCTATGAATATGCATTAAAAACAGTACCTTCAGTTGTTAAGAAATCAATGGAAAGAGCAGGCATCAGGGTGCGTGATGTCAAGAAAGTACTGATACACCAGGCAAATGAAAAAATGGATTTAGCAATACTTAAACGTCTATTCAAGTTATGCGGTGAAAAAACAATACCTGAAGGCGTTATGCCTATGATTATATCCAAGTTTGGTAACAGTTCGGTCGCAACAGTTCCAACATTACTTGATATGTTTTTAAAAGAAGAACTTAAAGGGCATACACATAAAAGCGGTGATAATATCATTCTCACTTCTGTTGGGGCTGGAATGAATATCAACTCAATTGTTTATAAAATGCCTTAACTTTGAAAAAATATTTATGTTTCAGGGCAACCAATGCTATAATGGCCTTGATTACCTTGTATTCTATAAGCTTTTTCTTTTAGTGACAAAGTGATAATTATATTGCAGTCTATCAGCAAAATAAATACAATTCCTTATACTCTCAGATTATTATAGAATTTTCACAATATGGTCACGATATGATTAGTATATTTATTTTTAGTCTTCTCACATCAACAGCAAAGGTACTTTTCAGTACTGAAAATTTTAGGATATTATAATGGCTGATAAAACATCGATAGAATTAAGCATCAAGAAACTGGAAATAAAAAAATTGCTTTTCCAACAGAAAATTCAGAAAATTGATCAAAAAATTGAAAAACTTAAAAAAAAGCAGTAATAAAATCTGGTAAGTATTCAGTGAAGTGCGTTCAAAAACTGTAATATCAAGTGCTAATCGGCAATATAGCTTAAAACGGATTAAACAGATAGTTTAAGAAGCTTTTGGACCTGATTTCAATCCGCCTGACAATTTTAAAAACATCGGGGGATTTTTTTGTATATATTACAGCCATGCAGCTGGCACCATATTACAAAAGTTCTTTATGTTTCACATGAGATAGTTTGATTTTAACAAAGTAATGCTCTGCCGGATTAAATTCAGTATCACTTATTAGATCAGAGGAAGCATCAAGCTGTGTATTACCTACAGCCCAGGCAATAGAATCTACATATCCATAAAGAATTTTTCCAGGATAAAGCTTCAAGGCAATTTCCGCAAAATCGCCTTTTTGAACATTATGAATAGCCTGCTGCCTAACTTTAGCTATTACCCAAAATTCATCTGTACAGACAAATGGTACGACTCTTCTATTCATCAGACTTAAAAAAACTCCCGGCCGTAACTGAAGCGAAGGAATAAAACCGGAAACAGAGTAGTACATCCTGGTCATGTCAAGATAACGATTTTTACTTCAAGTCTCATACAAGCAAGTGTTTGGAGGCGGCGAAATACCGCATTTACTCTTTTCTGAAATAATAGAAAAATCTGGGACCGAAAACGCAATATCCCACTTATCTTTATTGGCTTTCTGATGAAGCGGCATTGCTTCATTCCAAGCTGAACGATTTGCTTCAGTATAATTTTTCAAATTATCCATAACTAAAAATTTAGTGATCTGTTGATTTGGTGATTTGTTTTGCATCATCGTTATCGTTGTCATAGTCGATCACGATTACGAGCAATAAACAATCAATTCTTATTTTCAATTAGTCTCATTAAACGTGGCAGATACTCATCATGTGCTCCGGACTTCTCTGGAATAACCTTACTGGCCACTTTATAGAAATAATCTTCATCTCTTCCCTTTTCCTGACCTCTACGGGTATGCATATCCAGAACATAATCTTTTATTTCCGGTTTACGCCCATTTTCAAATTCTTTTTCAAGAATATTCTTCATCATATCACTTGAACGGTCTTTTTCGCATTTGCAGAGATAACGAACTGCGTGAACAAAAAACAGAGCACGGTCTACAGAATTGAATTCACATTCACTTCTCATTTCATTAAGTGTTCTAATCAAAATCGGCGCTTTTACATCACCAAACCCTATATCTTCTACACTTATTACCTGTAGACGCTTCCACATAAAGTTCTCCATCTCTTCAGAAGTGATGTACATTTCCCATCCAAAAGCCAATGCATCTTCCAATTCACCTCTTCTGATACTTTTCTGAATTCCCGAAATTACTTCATCTGCATTGAGACCATTTTTAGTTTTTAAATTTTGCCAAGGATCATAAGGTCTTGCCATTTTATATCTCCTTTTTACTTTTTATAATATAAGATTTAAATGGAAACGCTATCTGCAATACTTTTATAGATTTTATCTATTATACTGTTGTTAATAAAATGAACATGTGCCTTTTTATCATCAATATCCATATCAGCATAATTGTTCATCGTATTTAAAGCATTTACATCATCAGGTATTGCAAAAACAATTCTAACTCTATTGAGATTTTTTTCATCCCTTTCTTTTATCCTTTTAAGCAAATGATTTAATACTGATTGCTTAGAATATGCAAGATTCTCATTTCTAATAATAACTACCATCAGTTTATTTCCAACAATCAACTCTAAAGTTAAAGAATTACTATCATGATAGTTTTCTATCAATTCAATAGTTTTAAAAACTTCATCAGGACATTGACATCCTAATTGTTGTTTAATAAAATCAACAATTTCATTGTTATTATTTATAAAACTCATTATTTATCTTTCTTTCAGTATTAAAAAATCTAGAAGTTATTAAAGTAATAATAAATTATTATTAATAATAATCTATAGCTAATTATTATTAAACTTTTATTAAAATGATGATAGTTAGTAAGTATTAAGTAAAATACGTAGATTTTGCTTGTTAACTTAGTAAAACAGGCGTCCCACCTGTTTCAACAGCCGAGACGGCCGTTCTACTAACCAAATAAATTGCCTATCTAACGTACTTTACTGAATTCTTACGATAGTTATTACTTAAACAAATCTGAAGTTGAATTTCAATACTTTGAAAGGAGATTGTAGTGATAAAGAATAGTTCAATCTTTTTATTATTTATCATAATTTTGTTCACGAGTTTCATAATTAATGATATTAATGCTGAGCCTCATAAGAAAACCACACCCAAAACTATTGAAAAATTTCCCGATAACATTGTTGGTACCGGTCAGATCAAATGTTATAACAACTCAACAGAGATCCCTTACCCTAAACCAGGCAGGTCATTTTTCGGGCAGGATGCAGAATTCACTGCTAACGCACCTTCTTATCAAGATAATAGAAATGGAACTGTAACAGATATTAATACCGGTTTAATGTGGTCCAAAGCTGTAGATACAGATAAAGTAAGTTTAACAGAAGCTGAAAAAATAGCAGAAAAAATGAAACTGGGAGGATATTCAGACTGGCGAGTTCCGAATATTAAAGAACTGTATTCATTAATTAACTTCAGCGGATATACAGGTTTCAGTAGAGATAAGTCTAACACAAACATACCGGCTAATGCAATCCCTTTTATCAATACTGATTATTTCGATTTCAAATATGGAAACACAGCCTCCGGCGAAAGGTATATAGA
This sequence comes from uncultured Victivallales bacterium, assembly GCA_964523175.1. Taxonomy (GTDB): domain Bacteria; phylum Verrucomicrobiota; class Lentisphaeria; order Victivallales; family GWF2-38-69. Next base: position 5,192 of record CAZGAI010000101.1, read on the forward strand.
TGCCCAATGGCTTTCAACTAATAAGTATGTCAGTACAACAATGAATGGAGATAAAACCTTATTCGGAGTCAACTTTGCAGACGGCAGAATCAAAGGCTATGGTTATAAAAGACCTCGAAGCTCAAAAATTATAAAATTCTATGCCAGGTATGTAAGAGGAAATAGATATGGCCAAAATAAATTTAAAGATAATGGCGACGGCACTATCACAGACTTAAAAACCGGACTTATGTGGATGAAGAGCGACAGCAGAAAAGGGATGAACTGGCAACAGGCTCTCAAATATGCATATAAACTTAAATATGCCGGATACAGTGACTGGCGCCTTCCCAATGCAAAAGAACTTCAATATATTGTTGATTATACCCGTTCCCCAGACACTACTTCTTCTCCGGCAATCAACTCGTTATTTAAAACATCCGGCATTAAAAATGAGGCAGGAAAGAAGGATTACCCATATTTCTGGACATCTACAACTCATTTAGATGGTCCGAAGCCTGGATCCAGTGCTGCCTATATATCATTTGGAAGAGCTCTAGGCAAAATGCACGGCCGTTTCATGGACGTACATGGTGCAGGCGCACAACGGAGCGATCCAAAAATCGGCATGCCAACTTCCAGAGGCCCGCAGGGAGATATGATTCGTGTTAATAATTATGTCAGATGCGTAAGAGGCGGGTTTATTAAATTCAGAACACATGAACCTCAACTAAATAATAACAAATATCCTTATAATATTAATTTAAAGGATTTTGAAGTTACCGGCAGCAGTCAAAGAACTTCTCAAAAAAAATCAGATAGTCATCCTTTTAGCAGGAACTTTGTAAGACGTCTAGACAAAAATGGAGATGGAAAAGTATCCCGATCAGAATTTGACGGTCCCCCTGGTCGTTTTGATTTCCACGATACAAACCATGACGGTTACCTTTCTAAAAATGAAGCACCTAAAAATCCACCTCCAAAAAGGTTTAAAAATCAATATTGATTTTTGAACTGTATTGCACTATCATTAATATATTATAGAATATTTTTCAATAAGTCCAATATGATTGATCTTTTTCATATAATAAAAGAGAAATGTAATATTATTAAAAATCTATAATTTTCTATAACTTAAAAAAAGGAATCGTAAAATGAGTAAGACAAAAGAGAATTTATTGGCTGCGTTCGCAGGAGAATCCCAAGCTAGAAATAAGTATACCTACTTTGCACAGGCTGCTAAAAAAGAAGGACTGCATTACATCGCTAAAATATTTGAAGAGACTGCTGAAAACGAAAAAAGACATGCCAAAGATGAATTCAATCTTCTGAATGGAATTGGTGATACAGCTGCAAACCTGAAAGAAGCTTTCGACGGTGAAAACTATGAAACAACAGAGATGTATCCAACATTTGCCAGAGAGGCTGAAGAAGAAGGCAATAAAGAAGCTGCCCGCCTTTTTACACAGATAGCTAAAGTTGAAGCACACCATAGAGACCGCTATAAAAGACTTCTGGATATGGTCAAAAATGGGACCGTATATAAAAGAGATGAGCCGATTGAATGGAAATGCAGTGTATGCGGCTACATCCTGAAAGGAACTGAGCCTCCTGTAAAATGTCCATGCTGCCAGCATCCAAAAGAATACTATGAACCAGCCGATTTAAATATCTAATTCAGAGGATTTACCCACGAATTACCTGGAGCTGCATAGCCGCACGTGTCAAGGCGTAGCGCAGCGACTTGTCGGGTCGAAGCTTGAAAAGCTTGACTGAAGACTGAACCAAAATTGTCTCACACAGAGGCACAGAGAATACAGAATTTTAACCACGAAACACACGAAAAAACTGATTAAAGGTTGTTCATCAGGCATCGGGTATCCAGTATCGAGCAACGAGAACTTAAGGAGAATTTAATGGCGGCATATAAGTGCAAAGTTTGTGGTTTTGTTTACGATGAGAGTAAAGAAAATGTTCTATGGAAAGATCTTCCTGACTCCTGGACATGCCCGTTATGCAGTTCAGATAAAAGTTATTTTACAACATTGTATGTATACGAATGCAGCACTTGCGCTTATGTTTATGACGAAGCAAAAGAAGAAGTTCATTGGGGTGATTTAGAAGATGATTGGCAATGCCCTATATGCAGTTCAGGAAAATCATACTTTAACCTTAAAGATAAGGAAGAAGTACTTAACAAAGAGGTAAGCGAGGAAGTAAAGCTTCCTTCCGATAAAGATAGGTACTTAGGAGAATGGGAGAGAAGTTCTGATGAAGTTGAAAAACATTTAAAAGATATTCATAATATTTCTGAAACCGGAAAATCCATTATTGAACCTATGAGAAGCAGAAAGGAATACCCCTCTTGGGATTCCCTAATTTTCAAAGGAACTCAACTCAGCAGATTACCTCTTAATGAAAATGAAGAAGTAAATGCTGAAACAGTTATCGGAAAAACTGCCGCTGTACCTCTTGTTATTTCAGCGCCTTTAATCGTCTCGCATATGTCATTTGGTGCTTTATCAAAAGAGGCCAAAATATCACTTTCAAAAGGTTCAGCAGCAGTTAAAACTGCTATGTGCTCAGGTGAAGGCGGCATACTTGATGAGTCACTTAAAAATGCTTATAAATATATATTTGAGTATGTCCCGAATAAATATAGTGCTACAGATAAAAACTTTAAGAAAGTTGATGCTGTAGAGATTAAAATAGGCCAGTCTGCTAAACCTGGAATGGGAGGACATTTACCAGGAAGTAAAGTTACAGATGAGATAGGAAAAACACGTAATAAACCTAAAGGTAAAGATATAATAAGTCCCTCCAGATTTCCAGAGATTAAAAGCAAAGAAGACCTGAAAGAGATGGTTTCTATGCTCAGGGAAAAGACCGACGGCAAACCTATTGGTGTAAAAATTGCTGCAGGTAATATAGAGAAAGACCTTGAGTTTATTTTGTTTTCAAACCCGGATTTTATCACTATTGACGGAAGACCCGGTGCTACTGGTGCAGCGCCGAAGTTTATAAAAGATTCTACTTCAATACCAACTCTTTTTGCATTATATAAGGCTAGAAAATTTCTGAACTCTAAAAACTCCGATGTGACTTTAATTATAACCGGAGGCTTACGTATCTCGTCTGACTTTGCAAAAGCAATTGCTCTTGGGGCAGATGTAGTAGCAATATCAACAGCAGCATTAATCGCCTGCGGGTGTCAGCAGTACAGAATATGTAATACCGGCAAATGCCCGGTGGGCATAGCTACTCAGGATCCTGAGCTTAGAAAAAGATTACAAACCAATAAGTCTTCTAAACGTGTTGAAAACTTTTTCCGCTGTTCAATTGAAGAACTGAAGACATTTGCAAGAATTACCGGAAATAATGCTGTTTCAAAACTCTCTATCAAAGACCTTTGTACAACAAATATTGAAATTGCAAACTTTACCGAAATAGATCATGTTTAAGGATAAGGGATAAGGGCCAACAGTCAAGGGATAAGGGTCTAGAAAAAGAGAAAAGGTTTGCATAGAGCCTAACCCGAATGAAATATTATACGGTGAACATTTAGGCTTTACTGGAACATTCAAGGTTTGTACGAAAGTAGAAGACCGTTGGTTTTGAGTTTTGTTATTTAATATTTGCTTGTTTATACGGTATATATTGTAGTTTAACCGTCATATTGACTAGTTCTACAATTTGTTTTTTCTTCATTTTACGATTATATATTGCCCTGCATATGCCCTGCTTATCCACAAGAACTACAGAGGTTAAATCATCTTCGTCCTGCATATTTCCATATTTTTTATTAAGAATTCCATTATAATCAAACAGCATTATGGTTTTTAATTGCGGCATTTTTTCATTAGCTGCATTTGCGTATTTTCTAATCAGATAATTTGGTGCCCAGCTTGCAGCGCAGTTTACAATACCAATTGGCTGGAAATATTTTAACGACAGCCTGCCGTCAACTATTGCATTTCTAACTGCAACACTTGCCGCTTCATTCTCATCTCTATGTCTTGGGTCAAAATAATGAATCATTAATACTTTATTTTTACATGGCTTAAGTAAAGAAAGATCGTTATCCTTGAGTAAAGACTTCCATATTGGCAGCTTTTTCCCTACTTCAATCGAGTCTGCAAGACAATGCAATGAGAAAATTATAAAGCAGACAGATACAAACAATAGTAGTAATTTTTTCATATTCAGTTTTTTCTAATTTTGTGATTAATTTAATTACAACAAAAAAAGTAATCAGTATTTTTGCTTGAATTTTACGGAGTTTTTTTAATATTTCAATACTTTTTCAAGTTAATCCGACACTTACATTCTAACATAGCAGCAAAAGCTGTTCGTAACTTTCATTATACCCAGAAACTTTATTGCTTGCAATAAGCATTAAGTGGTTATTCATCTATACAATCATCAAAACCTTCATAGAATGTTCCATATTTGGGATACCACCTCGCTGAATAATTACTTCAGACATTCTCCAAAGCCAATTTATTTCGGGTCTCCGCAGGAAAGCATTTTGGAAACTAACTCATTGCAGTGATCTGTATCATACCATGGATTCTCTTTTTTGAAGCCTTCCCAGTGGTCTAAAAATATCTGTTTATAAACATTTGGAGGTTTTCCTTTTTTTACATTCATATAGACATATATCATAGATACTCAAAACATCCAATTGTTATTGACTACCAATAACTAAAAAAGCAAATTCCTGTACATTCAACATTCAACATTCAACATTCAACAGTCAACATTCAGCATTCAGCATTCAACATTCAACATTCAACATTCAACATTCAACATTCAACATTCA
>CAZGAI010000102.1:0-9991 GCA_964523175.1 uncultured Victivallales bacterium
AAAATATGGGCGATTAATTACACAAACCATCCCATTCAAAGTACTGAGCTCTGGAGCCTATACCGGGAAACGAACTAAAACTCTAGAAGTTAACCGGCAGAATGCATTAGATGCAGAGTATTATCGCTTCGCTTTGCCGCATTTAAAGCTAAAAGTTAAGATCTTTACCGACGAAAGTATAATTATATAGAAAGCTGGGTACTCTTATGCCTCATGATATGCTTGTTAAACTCTATAATCTTGAGAATGACTGGAGTTTTGTAAAAGAACAGGAAAATAAAGGAAGATTAATTCGTAAACCTATCGCTCCTGAAAAATCTAAATTGACTGAATGGATCGAAAAAGAGTTTGGGGAAGGTTGGAAGGATGAGTTTGTGAGTTCTTTCTATAATACTCCCAAATCATGCTTTATAGCAACAGAAAAGAATCAAATTGTCGGTTTTGCATGTTATGATGCTACCGCACTGGGTTTTTTCGGACCAACCGGAGTTTTAGAAAAATACAGAGGGAAAGGAACAGGGAAAGCATTACTGCTGGCATGTATGCTTGACATGAAGCTCAAAGGTTATGGATATGCAGCAATAGGCGCAGTCGGCCCAGCTGAATTTTATAGTAAAGCAGTTGGCGCAGTTAAAATTCCTGATTCATGGCCCGGCGCTTATCGCGATTTATTGGGATGTGATTTCAACAACGAGGAATAGATAAGCTAAGATTTTTAACCGCAGAGGACGCTGAGAACGCAGAGATTTTTATTTTTTCACAAAAACTTAAAAATGATTGTTTTCAAATATCCCTTCTCCGCGTCCACTGCGGCTATAAGTACTCCGGGACACATATTTATTAGCATTTGATAGACTTAGGAGGTGTGATATGGGATTAGTAATAGGCGTTGACGGCGGGGGCACTAAGTCCACATATAAAGTCTTTAATACTGAAAAAAACTGTATTAATGACTTTGAAGGTTCTTCAATTAATTTTTACTCTGTAGGAACTGACAAAGCCTGCAATGCCTTTAATGAAGTAATCAACAAAATTGTAAGTAGCAATAACAGCAAAGTTGTATCAGCATATATTGGGAATGCAGCGCTTGGTATTGGAGATGAGTTATCTGAAACACACCCATTTGTGCAATGCGTTTCGAAATGTTCAGAAAAATATAAAATTGTCAGCGATCTTTATATTGGACTCAAGGCAGTTGATTCTGTACCATCAATATTTCTGATTAGCGGTACCGGTTCTATGGGAATTGCCGAAGATACAGCCGGAAATGTATTTACTATTGGGGGATGGGGCCAGCTTCTGGGTGACCAGGGAAGCGGTTACTATATTGGTTTGAGAGGAATGAAAGAAGCTGTAAAGTCATTTGACGGTATTACAGAAAATACTGCGCTAGTTGATAAATTAGCAGGTTTTTTTTCAGTAGATTCGCTTGGTGAAATTGTAGACAAAGTCTATAATCCATTAATTGAAAAACATATCATTGCCAAATTTGCAGGCTGCGTAACTGAATCTGCTGAAAACGGTGATATTATTTCCCAAAAAATAATTGATAAATCTGTCAAATATCTTGTCAAATACGCAGTAAAACTGCACGATAAACTCAATAAAGCAGATGTAACGCTTGGAGTTTATGGAGGTTGTTTTCAGAAATCTGAATTAGTTTTTAATAAATTCAAAAAATCGTTGTTAGAGTTAAGAGATAATATATGCATCGGGTTTCCAAAATACACACCGGCAGAAGCAGCACTGATATCTGCGTGCAGCATAGCTAATATTCCGAAACCAAAGATATAGGAGGCTCAGTAATGCAAAGCCGTGACGTAAAATATAGTCGGGTAAAATGAGTTACAGCTTTTTACAGCGAAGGATCCTTTGCTGTAATAGAAAGCGGAACCATGCTTCCGCACTCTAAAATAAATTTAATCGTAATTTAAGCTCAACTGCATTGAGTTACTAATAATAAACAGAGGAGAGTATCAAAATGGATAATATTGACTTCTATTTAGGTTGTATTGAAAAGCTGGTAGCCAGACTGATGAATGAAGAAAAACCAAATATTGAGAAAGCATCAGCTGTTATTGCAGAAGCAATGAAAAACAAAAAATGGCTTTATGTTTTCGGAACAGGACATTCTCATATTATCAGTGAAGAATTTTTTTACAGAGCAGGTGGTTTGGTTAGAGTATATCCTATTTTTGATACATCACTTATGCTCCATGCCGGAGCTGTTAAAAGTACATCAATGGAAAGGATAAGCGGATATTCGAAAGTTTTACTTGATGATACTCCTGCAGGCGGAGGAGATGTAATTATAGTTGCTTCTAATTCTGGAAGAAACGCCGTTCCTATAGAAATGGCGGTGGAAGCTAAAGCTAAAGGATTGACTGTTATTGCTTTTACAAGCCTCACACACAGTAAAGCTGTAACATCCAGACACAGTTCCGGGAAAAGGCTATTTGAACTTGCAGATATTGTTATTGATAACGGCGGTGAGTTCGGTGATGCATGCATCGGTGCCAAGATGGGAAAAGTTGCGCCTACATCTACTGCAATCAGCGCTATAATTATTAATTCAATTGTCTCAAAAGTTTCAGAAATTCTTGAAAGCGATAATTGCGAAACAGAGTTCTATGCAAGCAGTAATACGGATCAGGGCGAAAAACTTAATCAAAAATATATTAATAAATATAAGAGCTTAGTACCGTCTTTATAAAAAATTTATTTTTATAAAAATGGGGCCACTTGATAGTATAGGAATGTGCTCTGAACTTATTGATTTTTTAGAAATTGTACATTCCGTTACCTTTGTCGTTATCTTGATCATGATCGAAAGGACAATGATAACGATCAAGACAACGATTTTAATATTTTTAACCCGAATGTAATGCGATAACTAAATATGTAATATCTAATAAAAATTAAGGTGTCTTATGATAAAAAATATTATTATTCTCGCAGCAGGAAATGGAACAAAAATATGGCCATACAGCGATGTAAGAAATAAAACTATGCTTCCTATCGCAAATAAGCCGATCCTTGCTTATAACATTGATTCCGCACTTGAACTTGGCGTTGAGCATATCACTGTAATTACCGGAAAATTTTCAAATATAACTGCCCATTATTTTGCTGACTATGACAAAGTAAAGCTTGTTAATATAAAGTCAGCAGTCAGCACTGTTGACAGCCTGTTATCTGTAGAAGAAAATTGTTCAGGCCTTGCTGAGTTTACTGTACTATACGGTGATACAATAATTCATAAAAATGATCTTAAACAACTTCTTGGTGCGCCTGTTGACAGTATTCTTGTTTCAGAATTAAAAGAACCCACCGGCAATGTAATTGGTACCTCTGTTGAAAATGGACTGATTAAAGGCATTATGGGGCATCCACGCGAAGATATAAGCCATATTTTTGCTGGGTTTAATTTTGACAAGAAAATCTGGAAGTTTCTACGTCATACTGATGATATAATGAGAGATTTAGAAGTTGGAATGATGCCACCGATTGAACGATTTATCGAATCGACGATTTCTGATATGATCCGAGCAGGACATGAATTTAAGGCTATAAAAACAAATGAAGATTTTTTTGATATAGATAAACCCTGGCATATTTTAGAGGCCAATGGAGGAATAGTTAATCTTTTATGCGACGAATTAACAGAGAATATTTTGGATGAGGGAGCCAGTATTGACAAAACAGCCGATATTAGAGGTTTTGTTAAACTTGGTAAAAACAGTAAAATCGGCAGAAACGTAATTATTGAAGGAAATATTGTTGTCGGAAACAACACAAATATTGATAACGGGGCTTTAATTCAGGAAAATGTTGTAATTGGAAATGACACTTATGTAGGCTATTATTGTTTTGTAGCATCAGGGTCATCTATTGGTGATGATTGCTTTGTAGGTCATGCCTCTGAGTTCTGGGGTTTGTTAATGAAAAGGGTATACCTTTACCATTATATGGAAATGTATGGGATTATCGGTGAAAACACTGATATTGGCGCAGGAACATTGTGCGGAACTCTAAGGTTTGATGACGGATTAACGCCTCATAGCGTAAAAGGAAGAAGAGAACTACCAAAATGCCATTCAGATGCTATTTATTTAGGTGATTTTTCAAGAACCGGTGTTAATGCCATACTTTTACCAGGTGTTAAAACCGGAGTTTACAGTCTGGTTGGTCCCGGCGTTGTCTTAAGCAAAGATCTCCCCAGCAGAAAGGCTGTTTTTGTAAAACAGGACCAGATAATTAAAGACTGGGGACCGGAAAGATATGGATGGTGATTATTCCAGAAGACTGAAGACAGAGGTCACAAGGGCAAAGGGCAAAGGGCAAAGGGCAAAGGGCTAAGGGCTAAGTGCAAAGGACCAATTACTTGAACCAACAATCAATAGGGAATTATCCCAGAAAGCAGAGTCAATATTCTATTCAAACCAATTAAGAATAGCGAGCAGCCTGAATTCTTTATCGCTGAACTAATAACTATCCAATAAAACATCACAAGACATAAATGAATGGAAATTATGTCTGGATTTTTTCAGGCCAGGTGAAACAGAACCAATTGACGTTATTGATGTTGGATTGTTAAAAACTACAGCGATACACCTTCCTGCTATTTCCTTGTAATTGATGGCAGCGAAGTTGTAGAAGTTTCTGGAAATTCAGACTTAAGTATTATTAAACCATCAAACTATTCAGGCGATCCTCAGCCGATTTCTTCAGAGTTAGTAATAAAACCATTAAGACTTATCCCGCACCAACTGAAGTTGATTTTCTAAAAGGAAAAATTGATTTTAATTCAATTAATATAATAATTGATAATACAGGGTTGAATGAAATGAGTGGACGTGAGAAAAAACTCAGTTATTAGATTTATCCATATAGTTTTGAATGTGCTTTAGAACCTCATTGGCAATAACCTGCTGCCCTGAAGAAGCCAAATGTTCGGAATCCCAGTACATATACCCCTCTGCATCAACACCCTGCCCTTTTTCAATCCTGCTCATATTTTCATCAATAAAGGCAATTCCAAACTTCTCATAAAATGGGCCGTTTTTAGCTGTTAGTTTATCAATAACATCTTTAATATTTATAAACTCAATTGACAGCTCTGCATGCTTTGATTGTAATATTGATATTCGTTTTTTTATCTTTCTGTTAAAAGTATTAATTAATAAACCTGTAAGGTAAGTAAATATTTTTTTCTGCCAACGTTTTTTAAGATTGAACTTTTTCATCATTCCCGGTATCATACCGACATTATACTGAGAAACTACTATTATATGCTTAGGCTTTGCATATGATTGAATTAAAGAATTCAATACAGAACTTTTATTATCACCGGCAATTTCATCGGGGATAACTGATTTTACTGCTCTAAAAATATTATTTTTCAAAAAACTTTTTAGTTTAAAAGTTTGAGAAAAAGCCAATGCAGTATCATTTGCACCTGTCCAAATGATATAAAGAGTTCTGTCATCTACCTCTATTTTACTATTTTTCAAATCTTCTTTAAATAGTTCCACCTGTCTTCCTGAAGCAGGAACAGCTAATTTTATAAGCTTATCGAAATCGCTGGGGTTATCTCTGAAGGATTTTTGTCTTTTTAAAATCTGCTCTGTAGTTGACTCAGGTTCAAGAAACGGAGTAGAGTCAATCCAGAAATCCAATCGGTGACATTTTTTATTTGACAGAGCACTTACCCAGGAATAATTCATATTTGACTGTCTTTTTTCTAAACCATATTCCATGGCATATGACCAGTTATATAAATTATGTTCAGTTATCAGTCCTGCATTTACCGCATTTTCTATAAAATAATGAGCCCAGCCTATTGATGATGATTTTCTCTCAAAATTGTTCAATAGAGGTGGATGATGTTGGAATTGAGAATAGTACTGAATATCCGGATAGTTAAATCTGAATTGTTCCTCTACGGTTCCCGGCACCTGATAAATCTTTAGTTTTTTGTTATCTACGGGGTTAGATATAGGTACATAACATAAAGACGTTAATAACCGGTACTCGTTTTCTTTTCTACAGACGCTGCTGGTTGGTACATTGCCAATATCAGTCTGACTGTCACCGAAAAAAATAACATTCGAATATTTCTGCTTAATTTGACTCACTCTGTTATATCCTATGTTTATTTGGTCCACAAAGAATTATATGTCTAAAAATATTATTTAAGTTTTTAAATATCCAATATCCAACCAGTGTACCGCCTCATAAATACACAGCATATTTAAATGTCACATAATGATGCCAGATTTTATAGAGACGCAATGCTTGCGTCTTCTGTGTCAAACCTGAACAATACACCTTTTTGTCACGACTCTGCTGATTTGTATAGAAGCTACTCCTGTTTATTCCTTCAGTCTAACTCCCTTTTTCAGGCAGTAGAAGGCAGTAAGGTATAAAATCACAGTGAAGGCTATAATAGTCAAAAATGATTTGTATGGATTCACGGTAGACTGCCCGAGACACGTATATCTAAAAAAATCAACAATGTAATAAATAGGATTAAACATTGCAATATTTTTCCAGAAAGCAGGTAATACATTTAAACTGAAGAAAACCCCTCCGAGATAGGTTAGAGGGGTTAATATAAAAACTGGAATTATCATTGTATCGTCAAATTTTTGTGAAAAAATTCCGTTAATGAGGCCTCCCAAAGCAAATAGACTTCCGCAAAAAACAAACCCTAAGATTGCTAAGCTGATATTGTAAATATGAAATGCTCCGAAGAATACGGACACTACACATACAAGCAATCCAACTAAAAATCCCCTGATTATTCCTCCGGAAATATATCCAATAATTATTGTATGATTTGAAACAGGTGATACAAGCATTTCCTCAATTGACCTGTTAAATCTGTCACTGAAAAAAGAGCTGACAACATTTGAATATGCATTATTTGTAACAGCCATTATTATCAAACCCGGGGTAATGAAGTCGATATAACTGAATCCGGACATTTCTCCAACTTTTGAGCCTACAACCTTACCAAAAATAAGAAAATATAATGTCATCATTATTGCAGAAGGTAATAGGCTTTGCGGCCAAATTCTAAAGATTCGTTCACTTTCCTTTTTAACAAGAGTTTTATATATTATGAAATATTCAGTTAACGACATTATTTTTATTCCATCCAATTAAACATGTTTTATTCTTTTTAGTGTAGCACAGGCGGGATCAGTCTTCGCCAAGGCTACGTCCGACAGGCTGCCTGTGCTACGTTGCTTGGTTCAACGACACTGATATGCGAACTGTAAATTTAAGCTGATTTATTGTTTCTTAAAATATCTATAAAAAGCTGTTCCAGCCTTGTTTTTGAGGGTTTGATTGCCAGTACCTCAATCTTTCTCTCAGCTAAACTTTTAAAAAGTGAACTGATCGAAGTTTTCGGGTTGAGAGTGAACTCAATAGTCATTGGATCAATTAGTAACCCTTCCCCTTCCGGTATAAAGAGATGACAGGAATCGTAAGGAACACTTAACTCGATCAAATACTTCTCTTTCTCAATGCTTTTTAACAGTGATTTCATGTCTGTATTAGCATATACCTGACCGTTATTGATCAATGCTATTTTATTGCATAGATTTTCTGCTTCCTCAAGATAATGTGTTGTAAGTATAACTGTCATTCCCTTTTTATTTAACTTTTTTATGAGGTTCCACATTGAAAGTCTCAGCTCAACATCAACTCCGGCCGTCGGCTCATCAAGGATGAGAAGTTTAGGACCGTGGACAAGAGCCCTTGCCACCATCAGTCTTCTTTTCATACCACCTGATAGAAATCTTCCCTGAGTATCTCTTTTATCCCATAAACCCATTTCATGCAAAAGTATTTCAACTTGTTCTTCAGCAATATTTTTTTTAATACCAAAAAAACCAGCCTGGTTGACAAGTATCTGTATAGGAGTTCTAAAAACATTAATATTAATTTCCTGTGGCATAACACCTAAGAGTTTCCTTGCCTGAATATAACGTTTCTGAACATCATTCCCGAAAATTTCTATTTTGCCTTCAGTTATGTTCACAAGAGAAGAAATCATTCCCAGAGTAGTGGATTTACCGGCACCGTTGGGGCCAAGGAGAGCAAAAAAATCACCTTTTTTTACATTTAAAGATATATTATCAACGGCTTTAAGGCCTGTTCGATAAACTTTTGTCAAGTTTTTTATATTAAGTGCAATGTCTGTTTTCATAGTTCAGTTTTTTTAATTATTAGATTCCTGCAAAGCTTCTCTGATGCGTTCTCGCATAACGCTTTCCGGCAAGCTAAATTTAACTTCTAAATAGTTACAAACTACACATAGGAAAAACAAAATTACCATGGCTGTATTATTACTAAGCAGTTTAGTTCCACCGAAAGTACTGTCATGAGAAATAATACTGACACCTATCAGGTATATCCACAACCAAATAGATTGCTTGAAATTAAGTTTTATTTTATTTCTATTACGTGTAACAGCCATATAAATAAAAAGTGCTGCTAAACCTATTGCAATAATAAGGTCTGCAAGCATGTTATAGTGCCAGCCGCACCAGTAAATCATAAGAGTGCATGCATAAAAAGCCAGTAAAGACCATAGATATCCAAATGGAAGCTTGAAAGGTCGCGCCATATCTGGAAGTTTTTTCCTCATAGTTGAAAGATTTATTGGGCCGATTACATAGGTTAATGCAAATAGAACCGTAATAATAGATGCTAAAACATCCCATCCTTTAAAAAATATAAATATCAACAATCCTGTAAAGAATGAAACTAATATTGCATAAACGGGGTTGCTGTGTGCATTCAATTTACCTAGAAAATCCGGTAAATAGCCATTTTTACTCATGCCGTAAAGAGATTTAGCCGCACTGCTGAAATACATTAAACCGGCAGCAATCGGAGCAATAATAGCACCTGCATAGATAAATGGAATTATCATATTTAATTTTTTAGCTTTAGCCAGAGAAGCAAATGGACCAAGATGAGAATCACTCAGGTCAGTACCAGCGGCAATAGCAGCAAGAAAAGAGGTTTGAAGAAGCAGGTATATAAATAAGCATATTACAATAGATCCTATGATAGCTACAGGAAGAGCAACTTTTGGATTTTTACATTCACCAGCCATTTCAGCCGCCAGCTTAAACCCATTAAAAGCAAATATTATTCCACCTACAGATACAGCCATCATAATACCATGAACACCGTGAGCAGCAAATTTATGACCACCCGGATGAACAATTTCAGTAACTGACGAGAAGAAATATGAAAGAATTATAATGGAAATAAAAACAGGAATAATAATCTTAATAAAAGTAAGTATGGTGTTTGCTCTTACAAGCCATCTAACGGAATAGACATTTATAACACTGAATAGGAACAGAGAACCAACAGCAAGCATATAGCCATAAATTGATAAGGCTCCGGATTCTGAAACTGTGAGAGAAGGATAAATAACAGAGAGATACTGTATTGTTGCCTGAACCTCAGTGGGAGCATAAAAAAGATAAGAAAGCCAAATAATCCATGCAAAAGCATAACTGGTCAATGTTCCATGAGTATAATGAGGTATTCTGCTGCTGGCACCGACAACGGGAATCATAGTGCAAATTTCAGCAAAGACAAATGCAATTATAATGACAAGGATTCCTCCTACACACCAGGCTAATAATGAAGAAGGTCCTGCAAGTGTATTAGCGTAGGAAGAGGCAAAAAGCCAGCCTGATCCAATAATAGCACTCATCGACATAAACAGCAGACCAAGCATTGAAATATCTCTTTTCATATTCTTCCCTTCATTTTTATTTTAAAAAATCTAAAATAGTTATTTACTGCTAATAGCAGATAATACAAAAGACTTTATTGAGCTCCTAACGCCAAATAGTAATTATTATAAAATTAATCTAAAAGTGTATGATGATATCACTCCACTTAAAAAGAAGCTACAATATAGATTACACACAAGTATATTTTTTTCTACTAT
>CAZGAI010000103.1:0-9986 GCA_964523175.1 uncultured Victivallales bacterium
TGCATTAATTGTTTTATGTTCAGCCCCATGATACGCAAAAACACGTGAAATATCACTGGCTTTCCCAATGACACATAAATAAAAAACCAATACCAGAAGGCGAGTGATCCCTTCCCCGAAATTGATGACAAATGTCGACAAGTCAACAAATCGTTCCAAAGTATGGATCAATAAGGATGGAAGAATAAAGAACCGACAACCTTACCATCTACATACAAGAGTAATGATCCTTTAGGATATATAGCCGCTGCATGTAAAAATGAATCTTTCTCTTCATATAAACTCTCAGCGAAACATTTATTTTCAAGCAGCATTAAATCTTCGATATTATCATCATTTAACTGAATAATCGTATAATTCAACATTCAACACCTGATGTCCCTGGAATAATTGGACGTTCAAAAACTTCATCCACATCAATATCATCATCTTCGGGTAACTTCCATAAATGATCACCTTCGGGTGTTGGTGTCAGGGGATCATTATTATTTTTTGCCTTCTGATTTTTATTTTTTTTCTGTTCTCTTTTATCCATTTTTAAAATCTCTTAAACCTTCTTTGTTATCAACCTAATCAAAAACAATTCTTAGTTTTAAAAAATCAATTTTCCTTTTTTAATAAACACACTATATTTTATATAATTCCCATTTTATAAAATACAAAACCAGGATTGGTCATTATCATGGAAAAATACTATTTTTCTTATAAAGAAATTCATGAAATTATTCAGGCTAAATCTAAATATATAATTAGATCCGGTTTTATTCCCGACTATATACTGGCTATCGGTGGCGGTGGTTATATTCCTGCACGAATTCTGCGAACATTTATAGATAAACCGGTAATATCAGTAACTCTTTCCCGGTATACAGCAGAAGGCAAAGCTATTGATAAACCTATAAAACAGCAATGGATCGATAAAATCCACATAAACTTAGACGGGAAAAAAGTTCTTCTTGTAGATGAAGTTGATGACTGCAGAACTACACTGGAATATTGTATTAAAGAGCTGTTTAAAAGTTACAATATGGAACTTTCTGTTTTTGTACTCCACAATAAACTTAAAGAGAAACAAGGTAAAATACCCGACAAAGTCAAACATTTTTTTGTGGGTAAAGATATTGAGGATAAATGGATAAACTACCCATGGGATGCACTTGACATTACAGCGCATGAACTGCTCGCATCAAAAAGTGATACTTAGATTTGATTTTTCAGCAATTATTTTTTAGTTGCAAGATTATATATTACTGTACACACAAACTCAAAAGAGGAGGAATATAGTGAAAAAAATAGTTATCACATCAATTGCACTGTCAATCGCATTACTGATTGTCGCATGCTCTAAAGAAGATCAGAAAGAGGTCAGACAAAAAGCTATTAATTGTTCTGATACGACCAAAAAAGAGACTGTTTCTGCTTACTCTTCAACAAAAAAGAAAGCTTCGGAACTCTATAATAAATCAAAAGATACAGCACAAGCAGCTTATGATGATGCTAAAAGCAATACGACTAAAGCTTATGATAAAGCTAAAACAAAAGCGATTGCTACATATAATACTTCAACAGAAAAAGCGGCAGACATGGTTGACAGCAATAAAACAGCTTTTGCCAAGAAGAAAGCAGAATACGAAAAAACTATGGACACTAAACTAAATGATATGGACCAAAAATTCTCTGAATTAAAAGTTTCAGCTTCCGCTAAATACAACGATTCAATTAAAAAATTTCAGGAAAGCTATGATAAATTTAAACAGAGTTTAGCAAATATTGAAAACGCAGGTTTAGATAAATGGGATGATGCAGTAATTAAATCAAAAAGCGCTTATGATGATTTAAAAACAAAATACAATAGGCAGTTAGATAAAATGAAGGCTGATGATTAAACATATCTACACCTATTATGTTTCCATCTGATAAAAGAAAGACTATAATGGAGAATTCATACAAAAAAGCAATAGTATTATTTATAAGTTTACTTGTAATTTCAGTTACAGCAAAAGCATTTAATATACCAGATAAACAAAGTAAGGCCATATCAAACAATCAGCTTAACTTAGATTTAATCAGGTTAAAAAGTTTTACTCCACCCAAAAATATTTTGGTTTCCGGTACTGTAGAACCAATACTAGAGGAAACTTTTCAATTTCATGATTTAGGTAAAATAAAAAGCATTGTTGAAGCAGGAACTTTTATAAAGGGTCAAATTTTTAATGCAAAGGGAGAAGTAGTTGATTCTGGAACATTGATTGCTCAACAGTACACAGATATTGACAAAGCAAATTTAGAGGCTGCAAAAGAGGCATATAAAAAAGCTTTAATAGACCTTAATAATGCTAAAAGTGATTATGTCAGATTTAAGAAATTATTTAAAAAACATGCCGTTAGTCAAAAGTCTTTTGAATCAGCAGAATCTAAATATCTACAGCGCCAATCAGACCTAAGGGATATGTATCAGAACATAATAAAAAATGAATTTCTTTTAAAATCAGATTTTATGTTCTCAACATTCGATGCTGAAATAGAAAAGATTTATCAACACCCAGATGTTTGGTATACGGATTTTAAAGATACAGCTTCAGTCCGGATGATGAACCCGATAGCAATAAAAATTCCAATTAAATATATAAGCGATATAAACCACTTGGATGAAAAAGCAATAATTTATTCTCCAAGCAGCAATGCAAGAATAAATAACTGGATTTGTGATTATTCAGAATTTGTTGATAAGAGTTATTTTCATTATTTTATTGTGAAAAATGAGAAAATATCCTTTTATAACAATTTACCCAAAAAGTACGAAAGTATCCCTAAAATCGGTTGGTGTACAAAAACAATCAAATTTAATGAAAACAAGAAAAATCTAGCTGTGCCATTGTCTGCAATTCAAATAGTCAATGGAAAGGAATATGTTTGGAGTTTAACAAAAAAAAATATAATAGACAAAGAAAATGCTATAAATTACAGGATTTATATTGCCAATAAGGTACAGGTTCAAACAAATGATAGAATAAAAAGCATTGGTGTATATAAAATCATTGAATTAAAAAATTCAGGACGATTAAAATTAAACGGTACTATTATGTGGGATACTCCCCCCAAAGGATTAAAAGATAATGACATAGTTCTGCTTGATCCCAAAAAATGGAAATTATCACCTGGAGATGTAATAAAAGTTCTTGTAGCATTACTCCCCATGAAGACCGGTTTTTATGTACCTGTTGATTCAATTACTTTAAATGAAAAAAATGAAACCTTTGTAACCTTGAAAAATGGAAAGATGATTAAAGTAAAGGTAGAGGGAGGTTTTGCTGACTTAAAACTCATTTCCGGTAAAGGTTTAAAAGAAGGAACTCTAATTAGGCAGAACCCAAACGATATTCAAGCAATACTGAATGAATATTACAAAGAAATTTTAGTAAAAAAAGATTAGCAGCCGCATTAAACCGGCAGAAGCTTCAATACCAGGTATAGTCAATTCAGCCAGCCTAAATATATAGGAATATGGAATAAAAAATGAAAATACAGTGTGAACTATGTCCTAAACATTGCATAATCGCGCCGGGCCAAAGTGGAGACTGCCGAATTAGAGTAAATATGGATGGTAAGTTAGTAGCAGTTACTTACGGGTACCCCTGCTCCCTTCACATTGATCCCATAGAAAAAAAACCTTTATTTCATTTCTTACCCGGTTCGAAAGTATTTTCTGTTGCGACTGTCGGATGTAACTTACATTGTAAGAACTGTCAAAACTGGGAAATTTCTCAACAATCTCCAGTAAATGTTCCCGCATATAAGGTATCACCTAGACAAGTAGCAGAAATCTCAGAGAAGAACAGGTGCGAATCAGTAGCATATACCTATACAGACCCGGCAGTTTTCTATGAATACGCGTTAGACAGCAGCATTGAAGTAAAGAAAAAGGGAATGAAGAATGTCATTGTCACTGCCGGATACTTTAATCAAAAGCCACTAAAAGAACTATGCAGATATGTAGATGCTGCAAATATAGATTTAAAGGCATTCTCGGATAAATTTTACAGAGATGTATGCAGTGCCACGCTTAAACCGGTTTTGGATTCAATGATAACAGTCAAATCAAGTGGTGTTCACCTGGAAGTTACAAACCTTCTTTTGCCTACGATGAATGACAGTGATAAGGACATACAGGCTCTGTGTAAATGGATAAAAGAAAATCTTGGTGCAGAAGTACCCCTGCACTTTTCACGTTTTTTCCCACAATACAGAATGAAGAATTTACCTCCAACATCTATTAAAACCTTAAAAAAAGCAAGAGATATCGCTATAGATACAGGTCTGCAATATGTATACATTGGCAATGTAATCGGTGAAAACTGGGAAAACACATTTTGTCCCAGATGTAAAAAAGAGTTAATACAGCGCCATGGGTATCTCATAGAAAAAAATGTTATAAAAGATGGAAGATGCCCATATTGCGGATATAAAATTTATGGAGTTTGGAGTTAGTTTAAGAATTTGGTGATTGAAGGATTGGAAAATTGAAATCAACAAATCACTAGATCACCCAATCACAAAATAAAAGGAATTTTATGGATAGACGAAAATTCTTAAAGATACTTAGTGCTGCTTCATTATCTGCAGCCTTTGCACCTGTATCAACATTTGCCAGGGCTTTTCCTGAGAAGATGCTCATTGCAGTAAAGTCCGGCAAATATCCGGGAAGAATTAAACCTATTAATGAAGCAGCTTTACAAAAAAGGGCTAAATGGCTAGGTTAAATCGTTAAATCGTAAAGCCGAGTATCAAGTACAGCCTCTAGTAAAAAATAAGAATTATAAGCAACAACAAAACAAATAAAATAACAGGATAGTATTATGAACAAGAGTATTACATGGTTGGGACATGCTTCAATTAAATT
Organism: uncultured Victivallales bacterium; assembly: GCA_964523175.1. Lineage (GTDB taxonomy): Bacteria > Verrucomicrobiota > Lentisphaeria > Victivallales > GWF2-38-69. The sequence goes on from CAZGAI010000103.1 coordinate 4,901, forward strand.
ACAGGACAATGACAAAGTTATCTATATTGATCCTTTTCAATTGAGCGAAAATAATTACGAACCTGCAGATATAATACTGGTAACACATCACCATAGTGACCACTACAGTCCTGAGGACATTAAAAAAATTATAAAAGCAGAAACAGTTATTATAGCACCCGAAATATGTAGAGATATAATGACTGAGGATTTTAAACTGATTACAGTAGGAGAAACAATCACAGAACAGGGTGTCAAAATTGAAGCGGTCCCCGCCTACAATATTAACAAAGAATTCCATCCAAAATCAGCTGGTATCGTTGGTTATATAGTCACTGTAAATGGTAAAAGAGTTTATGATGCCGGTGATACTGATTTTATACCAGAAATGCTTAATCTAGATGTTGACATCACTTTCCTGCCAGTGGGCGGCACATATACCATGGATCCTGAAACAGCAGCAGAATGTGCTAATGCTTTAAAAACAAAATTAGTTATTCCATTCCATTATGGGGCAGGTATCATAGGTACTATTGAAGATGCAGAGAAATTTAAAAAACTTTGCAGTAAAGATGTAACTATTTTAAAGCCGGGTGAATCATTGTAATCTTACAAAGGTGATTTTATGAATGTCTATAAATTTCTTATTTTATTAATAGCATTAAATTTTTGTATTCCTGCATATTCTTCCAGCCAAAGCATATTAGACTCACCTCTAGCAGGTTCCTGGTACTCGTCCAATCCTAAAGTTCTAAAAAAACAAATAACCCAATATCTTGATAATGTAAAAGAGAAAAAGCTAGAGAATATAATTGCCTTAATACTACCTCATGCAGGTTATGCGTATTCAGGACAGACAGCAGCCTATGGGATAAAAGAACTTCTAGTAAGTAAATATACTAGAGTTATCGTTCTTGGCCCGTCTCATCAAAGCTATATAAAAAACAAGATATGTTTACCAACAAACGTCAAGGCATTTAAAACACCTCTCGGAACAGTACCTCTGGATGAAGAATTTATTAACAAATTAAAAAAATATCCGGAAGTTACCTCCAATGATAAGACACATTACAACGAACATAGTGTACAGATAGAGACCCCTTTACTGCAAAGTGCTTTTGACAAATTTAAACTTGTTCCCATTATAGTCGGACAGCTTGATACTGAGACTGCCAAAAAAATAGCAGGTATTTTAATTTCTCTTATTGACGACAATACGCTAGTTATAGCAAGTTCAGATTTTACACATTACGGTAAACGTTTTAGCTATACTCCCTTTCCTCTTAACTTTCAGACTCAGGAAAAAATTAAGAATCTTGACATGGGTGCGGTAAAAGAAATAGAGGATCTTAATTTTAATGGATTAAATAGATATATCAGCAATACCGGTATTACAGTCTGTGGCAGAAACCCTATACTGATACTTTTAAATATGCTTCCAAAAAATGCTCAGCCTACATTTTTACACTATGATACTTCCGGAAGACAGGCAGGTGATTTCACTAATTCAGTCAGCTATATTTCAATGGCATTTACAGGTAAATGGGACACGGAGTGTCATATGCTTAAAAAAGAGAATCAGGTAGTCAATAATGAAGTTTTGACTCAGAGTGATAAGAAAAGCCTACTTAGCCTTGCAAGAAAGACACTTGTTTATTATATGAAAAATAGAAGCATGCCAACACCGGAAGAATTAGGTATTAAAATCACCCCCAATATGCGTCAAAAGATGGGAGTTTTTGTTACACTTCATAAAAACGGAATGCTGCGTGGCTGTATAGGAGAAATTACACCAAGACGCCCATTATATATAGCAGTAATGCATCAGGCGATTAATTCAGCACTTAGAGATTACAGGTTTCCCAAAGTTAAAGAAAGTGAAATCCCAAGTCTGGAATATGAAATATCAGCATTAACGCCCCCGAAACCTGTATCCTCCTACAAAGATATTGTCATTGGGAGAGATGGTATGACTATCTCAAAACATGGATATTCCGCCGTTTTTTTACCTCAGGTCGCACCTGAACAGGGCTGGAACCTTGACCAAACATTAACGCATCTGTCACAAAAAGCAGGTTTACCTTCGAATGCCTGGAAAAAGGATGCAGAATTTACAACTTTTCAGGCAATTGTTTTTAATGAAAAATACATTAAAATTTGAGAGAATAGCAAAATATTTTACAATCTTCAGTATGGGGTTTTTCGGCCTTTTGGCCCAAACCCTGCTATTTAGAATATTTCTGATAGTATTTGACGGCAATGAATTGTCAATTGGTTTTTTCTTTTTCTCATGGTTAATATGGGTATGCATTGGAGCCTTACTGGCAAAAAGTCACTTCATATCAAAACTTGCAGATTATTTTTATATTCTGATATTATTATACCTGCCTCTCTTCATACTACAGCAATACCTATTCATCAATGCACAGAATTTGATAGGCGGGCATACCTTCGAATTGCTCTCTTTAAGCCTGTTAATTCCATTTGTTTTACTATTTAATGCACCAATAAGTTTCATGACCGGGTTACTTTTTGTTCTTGGTGCGGACTGGATGAAACAAAGCTCCGTTTCAGCAACAGTAAATTATCCTAATAATAACGAACAGAATATTAAATTTGATACTGCCGTTACTACTCCATTTTCAAAAAATGGTGTGATACGCGTATATATATGTGAATCTCTAGGAAGTTTTTTCGGAGCATTACTTGTCACTATATTACTTTTTACAGGGTATGCGACGGAGACCGTTTTTCTAGCGGGCGCCCTTATAGTACTGTTTTCAACACTCCCTCATATTTTACAGAAAACAAATACTAAAATCAACAAATTTTTCAGGATAATCATACCGGCTCTGATTTTTTTTATTTTGTTTATACTTCTCACCGGTTATGCAACGGTATGGAATGGCTATAGCAACTATAGTGAATGGCAAAACTTTCTCCGACAGGGCAGATATCAAGGTTCCTTTTCAACTCCACAGTCTAAATACCTTTATGGAACATACAAAAACGAATTTATTGTCAGTGCATGGAATTCGACTTATGAAGCATTACCCAATACCGAATCAGCTTCAAGAATAGCGGGTGAATATCTTTCACAAAATCCTAAAGCAGAAAATGTTCTGGTTATCGGACCAGGTTCATATTCTATATGCAGGACTTTCAGCAAGCTATCTCAAATTAAAAAAATTGTATGGCTTGATACAGACCCTAATTACCCCGAACATCTTCTTAAGATATTACCGTCCGAATTTCAGGGGCATATATCAAAATCAATACTTGAAACACCGAAATGCGATGTCCGAAAATATATACATGAAAACAACCATAAGTTTGATCTTATAATACTAAATCTACCAAGTCCTTCAACTTTAATACTAAACAGATATTTTACTTTTATTTTTTTTGAACAATTACAAAACGTTACCGCACCCGATGGCGTAATGGGTATAAACTTCCCGGCAGGTGCTAACTACATGGGTACAGAACTTTCATATATGGGAAGTTCACTACTATACACGTTGCAGCAAGTCTATGATTACATAGTGTTAAAACCTGGAGATGAAAGCCGTTTCTTCGCTACAAATAAAAAAAGTATTGTTTCATCTACAGGTAAAGTCCTGCAAAGTAGATTAAACGGTATTAAAGATATTAAAAAAATATATTCTCCGGAATATATCAATTCAGCCTTTGAAAAAGACCGCATTACATTCCAGATGAACAGATATGAAGAAATTATAAATAAATATCCTCATAAGCAATTTTTCAACACAGACAAAGACCCCAAATCATTTCTTTATACATTGCTCTTTAGTATAAAAAAACTCGGAAATACAGGTTTTTCTATATCTGAATTGAATATAATGTTTCAAGTAGTGTTTCCTTGGGTGGTTCTTGTCATTTTTATTTATTTTATTCTGAGATTTTTTTACTATTATTACTATGGAACAAAAATCTCTAAGCATGAGAATAGTTTTAAAGGTTTATGGAAAGTCGAGCTGTATTTTTGTGTATTTGTTGCAGCCGTTTCAGGATTAGGAATAAATTTGATACTTATTTTTCTGTTTCAGATTTATTTTGGCTCAGTTTTTCTCTACTATGGTGTAATAACGGCTTTATTTATGCTAGGGCTTTTCATAAGCGGTTTAACTGTTGAAAAGCTTCTACATTTTTTTCAACCTAAAAATCTTTTATTTTTTATTTCACTCTTTTATTTAGTATATATACTCCTGATTTATCTTTATCCTCCTGAGTTTTCTAAGTCATATTTTGCTATTCTATTTTTATTAGCCGGAACATTCTGCGGGCCCTATTTCGCATTAGCGGCATTTAGTCTAAAAAAACAAAATATAACGGAAATTCAGTCCGCATCCAGATTGGAGATAATCGATAATTTTGGAGGTGCAGTTGGAAGTCTGCTATGTTCAGTTATCTTACTACCATTCATTGGGATAAATAAAACATTGGTAGTAATGTTTCTTCTACTGAAAGTCATACTATTTCACTCTCTATTTTTAAGAGGAAAAATCCATAAGAAAATACCTAGACAAGTGCTTTATACAAGAGCAATCGGGTTTATTATGCTCGGAGTGGCTCTTCTATATGTTATAGGCTCGACCCAATTCTGGGATAAAGAGGCTAAGCTTAAATTTTCCCCTGCTAAGTGGTCTTTAACAAATCAGCAAATTCAAAATTTTTCTGTAGACAAACATACACTTGTCCAAAAGACGGGTGAATTCAACGGAAATGAATGTACGTATTATATTGTCAAGGATAAAAATCAGATTGTCGGATATATTTTTAAAACAAAAGATTACACAAATGATATACATGGATATTCTAGTCCTATTCACATGTTAAGTTATGTAAATCAGGATGGAAAAATACAAAATTTCACTATACTTGAATCTAACGAAACGCCTGCATTTTTAAATAAAGTACTGGAATCCAAATCTATCTTCTTAGGTCAGAGTGTATTCAACAATTATGATAAATATCAACTCAATGCAATTACCGGTGCAACTAAAAGCACAACTGCAATGTCAAAAACATTACTTGATGCCGGCAGTAAATTCTCAGCAATAATTCTCAATAAAGGAGGCATGAA
>CAZGAI010000104.1:0-9833 GCA_964523175.1 uncultured Victivallales bacterium
ATTATATAACTATTTACTCTAAATTTTACAAGAACAATGCTAGCAATTAAACAGCCCAAACCATAAAACCCCCAAAAACATGATATTCCTAATGATGCAATGGATATATTAATATGCAGATAATTAGTTAAAAATGTTACTACCCAGTAGTTAAATCCCATAAAGGATGTAAATGCTAAAAATATTGCTATACCAATCAAATATATATTCAATGTCCATGGAGTAAATTTTTCCGCAACATCTCCTTTGTCTGTATGATGAAGATTCACATTTGGAAGTTTAGTAAAGGTTAATACTATTACAATAAAAACCCAGACAATCAGCACAATAACATACAGAACTTTCCAGTCAACATGCCTTGCCAACAACTGCCCTGCAATAATAGGAAAACAGAAGGAACCAATAGCAAAAAACAGGTCAAGAAGATTCATCCCTACTGAACGCTGATGTCCTTCAAAACTATGAGCTATAATATAAAATGGAATGGTCACAAGAGCACCAAATCCAAAACCCAGAACTAATAATACAGGGATCATAGCAGTTATTGTAGGTACAAGATACATAGCAACGATACAGCAGATATATAATATCGCAATCAAATAAATCTCTGCCTTAAGTGAAATATACTTAATAATAAATCCATTAGATAATTGAGCAATCAGCATACCTAACATAAACAGAGCAAATACTGTACCGGCATAAGCCAAACTACTTTTAAAGTCATGTGCTACTGAGTCTTTTACTAAAAATGGTAATGATACAGCAATACCTGTAATAAAAGTCAATGAATAAGCTATTATTGACAATTTCAAACGCCCCATTTTCGAGTACTCTTCCATACATCCCTCCTACTTGTTAAATGATATTATTTAATTAACTTATAATCTCTGTAAACTCTGACCAGTATCACAAACCAGAAAAGCCTGAATCAAAAATCCTTGTTCTTAAATAAGTTGTTATATCACGACTAAAAAATTTTATGCCCACGCTTTCAACCTGACAAGCAAAAATCTTGTCCCGGTTTGGGGATGGCAAGACTTAAACATAGAGGTTTAATAAATACAGTCAACTATATCAATTTTATCTGATAAGGTTGAATAAATCAATATCAAAATCGAGTTATTATTATGTATAACTTTATGAATAAACTGTAATGTTAATAAGGGGATGCAAATAAAGAAGTTCAGCAACAATTAATATATGTATTTTCCCATTTTATCAGTATTGTATATTAATGTATGAAAAACATATACTATAGTTGAGACAAGTAAATCTTGTTTTTTATTACTCTTAGTTAAAAATAGTGATACTGCTGGCTTAAGTATTAAGAAAAGTGCGTAGATTGTACTTGTTGACTTAGTAGAACAGCCGTGACGACCGTTCTACTAACCAAATAAATTACGATCGAACATATACCTTTACTGAATACTTACCTTTTAGCTATAAGTAACTCAAAAATTAAATTCCTATACATTTAAACAAGGAGGTACACAATGAAAACTAAACTTGAAATCGCAAAAAACTGGCTTCCCCGTTATACAGGAATGCCAATAGATAAATTCGGAGATTACATTCTTCTAACAAACTTCAGCAATTATGTATCTAAATTTGCTGAACAGTTCAACTGTGACTTTTATGGCGAGAACAGAGCTATGCAGGCTGCAACAAACAGTCGTGGGTTGAGTATAATAAACTTTGGAATGGGGTCTCCCAATGCTGCAACAATAATGGACCTTCTCGTTGCAAAGAAGCCTAGAGGTGTTCTTTTCCTTGGTAAATGCGGAGGCTTAAAACATTCAACTGAAATCGGCCATTTTATTCTCCCTCTAGCTGCTATCCGCGGGGAAGGTACAAGTAACGAATATTTTTCGCCTGAAGTCCCTGCCCTGCCTTCATTCAAACTCCATAAGTTTGTTTCAGAAAAAATAGTTGAGAAAGGACACGAATACCGCACCGGTGTTGTCTATACAACAAACAGGCGTGTATGGGAACACGACATACCATTTCAGGATAAACTTAAACGGATGAAATGTATTGCTATTGATATGGAAACAGCTACTCTTTTCATAGCAGGCTGCTACAATGAGATACCACGAGGCGCTCTGCTTCTAGTTTCAGATGTGCCGATAACTCCTGAAGGTGTTAAAACTGAAGAATCAGATACATATGTAACCACCAAATGGGTAGATATCCATCTGCAAACCGGTATTCAGGCAATGACTGAAGTAGAAGAAAAAGGAGAAAAAATTAAACATCTCAGATATTAGTGGAGTGTCTCATAATAAGTTTACAGTAAAAAAATCATTCTATTTTGTTTTTAAATATAAAACGCAGTAGAGATACATCAGGCGTCGCTCAATGCTATGCCTTGACACAGTTGCATGTGCCTAAAAAGGGTGTATCGCGCAGAGTAAGACACTGAAGACGCAAGGCATTGCGTCTCTACAAAATCCGGCATAATTATATACCATTTAAGAGACTCTACACTAGATGTGTACGGCACGTCTAAACAAAAGAAGGCAACTGCAAAAAAATGAAAGTCGATAAAAAACAAATAACTGCATATAAATTCAGAACTTATCTTATTCTTCTTGCAATGTCCTTAAGTATATTGGTTATCGCATATAATACTACGGCATTAATAAATGCACTGCCGGTATTGCAGCACGACTTTCATATTGCACCAGCAAACCTTCAGTGGCTTTTAAACACATATATTCTCGCTTCAGTAACATTCATGCTTGTTGCCGGAAAGCTATATGATACTTTCGACAAACGTACCATATTTTTAATTGCTCTTGTCGAATACTTAATCGCTTCTCTGATTATTATATATGCTCCAAACTCAAAATTTCTTTACGTTGGAAGAGTTCTACAGGGGATTGGGGCAGCACTTATTGCTTCAGGATCATTGACAATCATAAAAAAAACTTTTTTAGAGTTCAGGCTGCAAAAAGCAATCTCAATATGGTCAACCATTGCGGGTTTCGGATTTTGTGCAGGACCATTTCTAGGAGGTTATTTAACCAGTCATTTTTCATGGGCATATATTTTCTGGGTTGCAATATTGCTGGTGATAATCTCTATAGTGCTAGTTCTATTATTTCTACCAAAAGAAAAAAAACAGTTAGAAATCTGTATAGATGATCATAAACACGGAAACCTTGATATAGCTGGAATTATCTCTCTCGGTGCAGGTTTATTTTGCGTAGTATATGGTTTTGTTAAGATTAATGATCGTGGTTGGAATAGCCCTATAATTCTTATTTCTATTATTATAGGGTCAGTTTTGCTTATAATTTTCTATTTTATAGAAAAACAGACATCTAGTCCAATACTGGATTTTACGGTCTTTAGGAACAAAGAGTTTTCATTAGCCCTAATAGGCACACTGGCCCTGTTCTCTATCATACTTATGGAAATTCCTTATCTGTTCAATATTTACGCACAGAATAGAACGCTGCTGAATTATAGCGCATATAATGCAGGATGCGCTTTACTTCCATTGAACATCTGCTATTTAGTCGGTTCTTTTACATCTACCAAAATAAGCAAATTTTTAGGCTACTATTACACATTAATTTTTGCATTAGCTTTGCAGGCTACAGGACTATTTATGCTATCGTACCTTGTATATTATGTTTCCTATAGCTATATGATAATACCCTTTATAGTAATTGGGTTTGGTGCAGGAATAACATTTCCCTGCTATTCTTTACTGGCAATTAATAATATCCCCAAAGATAAAACCGGACAGGCAGCAGGTCTTTTAAACCTTACATCATACTTCGGAGATTTAACTGGAACTGTAATATGGAGTATTATTTTTTTCTATACAGGCAGCGATTATTTGATAAAAAAATTACCTCATCTAGAACTTCTATCTAACAATAACAAATCTATTCTCAATAATCTTGTTATGGGTAACAGGCCTACGATAGAAAAAATATTACATTCAGACATTGAAAACAAAAACCTGATAATTGATCAAATTCAAAAATCAGGTATAACAGCATTCTCCAATGCCATGCTCTATAGTGCTGTGATTATTTTAATAATCACATTTTTATTTGCTTTTTATCTTCGAAAAAGCAAAGAGGTGAATTAATATTTTGATATTAAAGTAGTTAAAAGCTTTAAATTTCAAAAGTTATGTTGTTTGGGAATAAATTATTAAGGATTGGAATTTTTTTATTCTCTTTTATTTTTCTTACACTATTAACATAATTTTTATCTGCATGTTGCGGGTCGAATATTGCATTCAATAAATTAGCCAAACGGCAACCAGCTAAGTAAATTTGTTTTTTACTAATTTCCTGAATTGAATTTATATATGACTTATAATTTTTAAACTTTACAGATATAAGGCTTTCAGGTGCTTCTGCATTCTTAAAATATTCAAGTTTTTTATTACTTATGTATTCTGCAGCCAGCATATTATTCTCAATTATCCAATTCATTATGTCCGCATCTTTGATTCTTTTTTCGATAGATTTAGATTTAATAACACTTCGCATAATACTTTGCCCTTCATCAGAAATATAGGTTTTCTGAGCTTGTGTCTGCGGAACTGGATGAAAAGTGTAAGGGATTTGCAGAAATAACCCTGCGGCTGAATCCCATAAAGAATGAAAATTATTTATTCTCAATGTAATATCTTTCGGGGGGGGTAAAACGTTAATAAACAATGTTTTATTTAAATCAATTTTTCCTCCTCCATCGGTATCTATTCCATACACAATAATCGTTGAATTATGTAATGGCTCATGCATATCTCCTACTACATGTAATATAAATCTAAATGCTACGGCTTTATCTGCTAACGAAGAATCTGTTTTTAATATAGTTTTAATAGAACTTCGAAGAGATGTATAACTATTATATTTACCCTCGTCAGTATTTGATTTTAAAAGTTTATTAATTGTTTTTATTGTATTTTTCACAGATATTTTTTGATCAGGGAAAGTGATTATATCTATATGATGAAACAATGAGTTTACTCGTTTGTTTTCACTATTTTTCCAAGTATACTTTTTAATTATATCACACCAGTTGCTCGCTTCTATAAAAGTTGACGTGTTTTTTGATGCCTGAAGACAGCCCGGATAAATAATTAATTTTTCAAGATACTTGTCACAATTTTTTAATGTTTCAGGAGTTAATTTATTAAGAGCAATATGAGCTATCATATCATGAGCAGTACTCCACCATGCAATTGATGATGAACATAGACTAATCATGCAGCATAATAGTAAAAAAAATGTTTTTTTTTTCATTTTTTGTACCTTTCTATATTATTTGACTTTTTCATCAAATATGCCTTGCTTCCTACTATTATTACAAGAGGTAATACAAAACCAGAAAATATTGAAAATGGCTATTATAGCGGTCTTATGCCTTTCAACTTTCATAAGTTAGCAGTCTGTTTGACGTTATTCTTTTAATTTATCTAATATCTCTAAAAAAGAAATAAATGAAAGTTCCTTTGTTTCTTCCTTTAAAACATGCTGATAAAAGTCGCAATTTCTACACTCAGTATATTTTTGAGTAAAGCTGCCTTGTACCTCTCCTTTGCAATATGTTCCCGTAACAGCCCAACAGCAGCGACCGCCATTTATACCACCATGTATGCCGCCAGCTTTGACTTCTTCGGAGGCAGGACACTCACCTAATTCATTAACATTTGAGCCCCCTGCTTCACGTCCACATTTTTTGAATTCCCAGCAGTTAACCTTTTTGAGCATAAAATTTTCTCCAAACTGTAAAAATTTATTACATTCCGAGTTCTTCTTTTGCTTCTTTAAATGCATTAACTGCAAAGTCAAGGTCTTCTTTTGAATGTCCCGCTGAAATCTGCGTTCTTATTCTAGCCTTGCCTTTAGGCACAACAGGAAAGAAGAAACCTATTACGTACACGCCTTTTTCAAGCATTTTAGCAGCCATTTTCTGGGCAATTACAGCATCATAAAGCATAACAGGTACAATTGGATGTACACCCGGTGCCACATCAAGACCGAGTTCACTAATCTTTGCTCTGAAATACTTAGTATTATCTTCCAGCTTATCTCTAAGTTCTGTAGATTTTTTTAGAATTTCAAACATTTTCAGTGACCCGCATACAACTGCCGGTGCTACTGTGTTTGAAAACAGATAGGGTCGTGAACGCTGACGCAGCAATCCAATAATTTCTTTTCTGCCGCTTGTATAGCCTCCACTTGCACCACCAAGGGCTTTACCAAGAGTACCTGTAATAATGTCTACACGCCCCATCACATCACAATGTTCATGGGTTCCACGTCCATGTTTACCCATAAATCCAACAGCATGAGAATCATCTACCATAACCATAGCATCATACTTATCGGCAAGATCACAGATAGCTTTCAGATTTGCAATTGTACCGTCCATGGAAAATACACCGTCTGTAGCAATTAGCCTGAAACGACAGTCTGCAGTTGACTTTAAGATTTCCTCGAGTTCTGCCATGTCACTGTTATTATAGCGAAAACGTTTTGCTTTGCACAACCTTACACCATCAATAATGCTGGCATGATTAAGTGCATCACTTATTATAGCATCTTCCGGGGACAGAAGAGTTTCAAACAAACCTCCGTTAGCATCAAAGCATGAAGTGTATAGTATTGTATCTTCTGTACCGAGGAAATCTGAAATTTCGTCTTCAAGCTGTTTATGAATCTGCTGAGTTCCGCAGATAAAACGAACAGATGAAAGTCCATAACCCCATTCGTCAACACCTTCTTTTACTGCTTCAATAATTTCCTGATTATCAGACAGACCCAGATAGTTGTTAGCACACATATTCAGTACTTTCTGGCCGGTACTTACACTAATATTGGCTCTTTGAGGACTTGTTATAATACGTTCATCCTTGAAAAGACCATTTTCTCTTATCGCACTAAGTTCTTCAGTTAAAAAAGATTTCACCTTGCCATACATAATAGGACCCTTTCAACAAATTATATTTCAGATTTATCATTTTATATTTCAGATGTTAAATTCAATTACATCTTACATTCAATTTTCCCAATCCAGGATAATTTTTCCGGATTTACCAGAGCGCATAATTTCAAAACCTTCTTTGAAATCTTTATAGTTAAATCTATGCGTTATAATTGGAGAGATATCCAATCCGGATTGGAGCATACTTGTCATTTTATACCATGTTTCATACATTTCTCTACCATAAATCCCTTTGATTGTAAGACCGTTAAATACGACCGTATCCCAATCAATTCCCGTATCAGGGGCCATAATACCGAGCATTGCAATTTTTCCGCCATGACGCATATTTGCCAGCATGCTCCTGAATGCAGCTGGATTGCCTGACATTTCAAGCCCCACATCAAACCCCTCATGCATATGCAGGTCCTTGGTTATATCTTCAATCTTCTCTCTACTGACGTTTACTACACGGGTAGCTCCCAATTTAGCTGCCAAATCCAGCCTGTAATCGTTTACATCCGTAATAACAATGTGTCGTGCTCCTGCATGCTTAGCAATTGCAACGGCCATGATCCCTATCGGTCCGGCACCGGTAACCAGAACATCCTCGCCAAGCAGGTCAAAAGACAGTGCTGTATGAGCTGCGTTTCCAAACGGATCAAAGATGGAAAAAATATCGGTAGGGATACTTGGATCACAATACCAAACATTTGACTGAGGTATAGCTAAATATTCAGCAAATGCACCGGGCCTGTTTACACCAACTCCCTGAGTATTCATACAAAGATGCCGACGTCCGGCTAAACAGTTGCGACAGTGTCCGCATACAATATGCCCTTCTCCACTGACCAGGTCGCCTTTTTTAAAGTCGTGTACATTACTGCCTATTGCCTCAACAGTTCCTACATATTCATGGCCGACATGCATTGGAACAGGAATTGTCTTCTGAGCCCATTCATCCCAGTTATATATATGTATATCTGTCCCGCAGATAGCTGTCTTCTGAATTTTTATCAGTACATCATTAATACCGACTTCAGGTACAGGTACTTCTCCAAGCCACAAGCCGGGTTCAGGCTTTTTTTTAATAAGAGCTTTCATCATTTTCATAAAATTACCTCTTTAATATTCACTATAATTAAATTTTCTAAGAAAAATGGTTTCAAATTAGCATTATAACACATAGTATCTTTTATTACACTACCTTAGTGGTAGTCAATATCAGTAATTTTGTAAGTTCTTTTGCCGCATAATAAATTTTAACCCGGCATTATTAATACTCAACTTTCGGATTTCAAAACTGTTTTAAAATGTTAATGATATGTCTTTTGTTATTTCTCACATATCCTGTGTCTGCAGAAAATAACCTTTGCAAGAATTATAGCGCTTATTCCGCCTGTAAATTTTCCAACAATCATAGGAAAAATCATATCCCTGTTCACTCCGGCAGTAAAGCCGAGATGATCTCCAAAGACAAAAGCAGCACTTACACAAAAAGCAATGTTCATAATTTTACCGTTCCTATCCATATCTTTTACAAGACCAAGCATTGGTATTGCATTTGCAAGAGTTGCGATTAATCCTGCTGCTGCAATATCGTTCATACCCAAAAGCTTTCCTAATTTCAATAGAGGCTTTTTAAATACTACAGTAATAAAATGTACAAGAGGAAAAGCGCCGGCCAGCGTAATTGCTATTGCGCCAATGATTTCTATCCCCTCAGATATTGGAGCCATTCCGGGAATTACTACAATTCCTGTTAGAGTTTTGATAACAATAGCAGCTAGTGCCAACGTGATAACTATTACAACAGTTTTGCCGAATATTGTAAAACCATATATCATTTTATTAGGCATTATCCATAAACCAAGTGCAACCAGCGCTGCAAATATTATAATTGGAACAAGATTAGATAGAATAAGGCTGAGGCTGAAACCGGCCACTAAACCTCCAACAAATGTACCAAGTGGAATTGTAATAACTCCGGCCAGTATTCCTCGAGCCAAAAAAGGCCTATCTTCTTTGTCAAGAATACCTAGAGCAACTGGAATAGTAAAAACAATTGTAGGCCCCAGCATAGAGCCTAAAATAAGACCGGCAAAAACACCTACATCAGGGTTGCCAGCCATCTGCATAGCTAGAGGATATCCCCCCATATCATTGGCCAGCAATGTAGTGGCAAACATTGCCGGATCTGCTCCCAGCCAGGCATATAACGGGCCAACAACAGGTTTCAAAATTTTCGCAAGAACAGGTGCGAGAGAAACCACTCCAACCATGGCAAGAGCCAAAGCACCCATGGCCATAAATCCTTCCTCAAACTTTTCTCCGTAGCCATACTTATTCCCTAAACATTTATCTACAGCCCCTACAAACATAAATACAACCATGATGAAGAGAATTATTTTGTTGATATCCACTATGTAATCCTCCCTATTAAATTTTTAAATCAACACCACTGGTTTTCTTCTCTATCATCAGCTTAATAATATCAGAAATATAAGCACCTGCTTCAACTGCTGCTATTCCATCTCTATGGATATTGGAAATAACAGTCATTCTTGCTTCAGGCATCCCTTTAAAAGCTTTATATACAATGTATGCACTCATGCTTTCAGCAGTAGCAAGTCCGGGCCTTTCTCCTATAAGATTGCATACAACGTCTGCCTCGGTAGCCTCAGCTACATCATCAATTGTTCTTACACGACCATATTTTACAAAAAAAGGTGTTCCAACTGAAAAATCATGTATTTTTAACCCCTGTATAAGCGCGGGGAGTATATCCTTCAGATTAGCTTCAATTGCTGCCGAACTTAACCCATCAGATACATAAATCTGTACACAGGGTTTTAAAAGACATCTTTTTTTTA
>CAZGAI010000105.1:0-9823 GCA_964523175.1 uncultured Victivallales bacterium
GAACTTGTTTTACAAAAACAATTAACTGGCGTTTCACAGTGTTATTACTCCTGTTGTGTTAATATATATTACGAAGAAATAAAATCTAAAAAATAACATCACCCTGCACTAAATATACTAAATCAAAAATATAGTGCAAATATATTTTTTTGCAGTATAGTTTTAGAAAAACTTTATAATACTATATATATAGCATAAGTTTTGATTCGTATTATCCCTGAAAAAGTGATAATTTTAAATTGAATCGTTAAATCAACTTGGTATCATTTTACCAAATACATTCCAAAATTTCCACATCATTGGAGAATAAAATGAAAAAATATATCTTTTTTATGCCTGCAGTCGCTCTTTTTCTGCTATGTTCAGCCTGTTCTACCGTTAATTCCACTGGAAAAATAGTAAAACTTAATTCCTCCGAATATAGCAAACTTGTTACCGCATCTAGAAATACACTTCTCTCAATGCCGAGTTCTAAAGTATCAGAAACTGATAAAAAGTTTATAAAAAAAAATCCACCGAATTTCCGAGTAAAGTATACTGGTTTCAAAAAAGGGAAATATTCTGCCAGCTGGGAGTTGCCTTCCGGAAAAACTCTTCAGGTTTTTGGAGAAGGCAACATGCTGGACTTCAGGAGTTCTTTTGAAAAAATTACACTAGTTTCAATAAAAGTGAATAGACCGGGTAGACCGGGTAGACCGTAAATCCGTGAGACCGTGGACAGACAACGCTTATCGGCCGAAGCTCGAAGAGCGAAAGAGGAACCAACAAAACGCAAATCATAAACTGATTATTGTATATTTAAACTTATAGGATTGGAATTTTGTTGTGAATAAAGAACAGGGAGAATATCCCTTTATTTCTCCACCGAACGGTGAAAACCGTATACTTCTTCATTCATGTTGTGCTCCATGCGCCTGTGAGATCATGGAAAGCCTAAAACGTTCTAATATTGATTCTACCGTTTTTTTTTACAACCCGAACATAGACACAGAAAAAGAATACGAAAAACGAAAAATAGAAAATATTAAATTTGCAGAAAAGCTTAAGATACCTTTTATAGATGCTGATTATGATAATCTTAACTGGCAAAAAACCATTAAAGACTATGAAGAGGAACCTGAACGCGGACAAAGATGCACTCTATGCTTTGAAATGAGATTGATGCGAACGGCGCACTACGCGTTTGATAAAGGATTTAAGGTTTTTACCAGTTCTATGGGTATTTCCCGCTGGAAAGACTTTGAACAGGTCAATAAGTGCGGAATCAAAGCTGCTGCCCTTTTCCCTGATCTGACTTATTGGACATATAACTGGAGAAAAAAAGGAGGTAGCTATAGAATGGCTCAAATTTCGAAAAGTGAAGATTTCTATCGCCAGAAGTATTGCGGATGCATTTTTTCGAAAAAATAATTTTATTACCCATTGACTTAACTTATCTGTTAAAATATAATTCTAGCAAACAAGCCGTATTTCGATAAGATGCTTAACCTCAAACTATCACATTAAGTTTATTTAAAATGTCCAAAACCGACCTACATTTCTACTATTCTAAATATAGAGTAAATGCTAAATGAAAAACATTATAAAAATATTTTATTTTATATTTATCATTTTTTTTATAACACTCCCATTGTTCTCCTCCGACAGCAAATCAATTTCAGAACATTTCACTGTTTCAAAAGATATCTCTGACAACACAAGACTAAATAAAGATATTGATGTTTTTTTTGAATATTCAGACGCTATTTACACTCTTCCTGATTCAGACCAGCCTACGGATATTTTCCGCGAATCGGGAGTATGGGATCCGCTTGAATTTATTAACAGGATCATATTTACCTTCAACATAAACTCAGCAAACTACATTATACACCCACTTGCCATGACTTACTCTTTTGTCGTTCCTGAATATGTAAGAATGGGTATAAGAAGGATGGATGGCAATATACAAACTCCAGGAAGAGTAGTTAATTCATTGCTGCAGCTCAAGTTTGTACGCACCGGTATAGAGTTAGCACGTTTCGGCGTTAATTCCACAGTTGGAATACTAGGCTTTTATGATCCGGCTTATACCTGGCTGGGCATGGAACCGCTTGTCATGAATTTTGGACAGACTTTTGCCTACTGGGGAATTGGAGAAGGATTCTATATTGTACTTCCTATCCAGGGAAGTACCTCTTTGAGAGATGGAGTAGGTTTGGTCGGTGACTATTTTACCAACCCTATTACATGGATTCCACCCTACACCTTCTGGAACTGGATTAGCTGGGGCATAAAGTTATTTCTTGGATTTAATAATATGACACTTGACCTCGACAATTATCTTAGAATTTGTAAAACAAGCCTCGACCCATACGAAACGGTAAAAACTGCGTGGGTTATACTTGAAAAACTAAAAAGTACTAGAGATGCAGTGAGCAAGTGAGATGTGAGATGTGAGATGTGAGATTATAAATTTGAAACATTAAAGATGCAATAAGGTAGATGATGGATCAAGATGAACTAAGGAAACGAACAAAACAATTTGCACTTAGAATAATAAAACTGGCAGAAGCTTTGCCTAATACCATAACAGGCAAAATCATAAAAAATCAATTAATACGATGCGGTACTTCTGTAGGCGCAAATTACAGAGCTGTCTGTCGAGGTAGATCAAGAGCAGACTTTATATCTAAACTTGGTATAGTGTTGGAAGAATCAGACGAATCCGCTTTTTGGTTGGAATTAATTATAGATGGAAACTTATTGAAAAGAAAACTTGTCGAACCTCTTTTAACGGAAGCAAATGAACTAACAGCTATTTTTTCAGCAACTATAATTTCATCCAAGAAAAAAACATGAGATGCAGGATGTAAGATGTTTTTAACATTTGAAATCGCAAATCTAACATCTGAAATATAAAAACTGGAGCAATAATTACCATATGAAAATCTTTAAAAAAACAGCTTTTGTATTTCTACTGCTTTTTACTCTCTCTGCTTCTTCATTTGCAGATCTAAGAGTCCTTACAGGCTATAACACACAGGATCCTATAATTGATACCTTGAAAACTCAACTGTTTTATTACGGGGATAAAACAAGCTTCTGGAAAAGACAGTTTTTTATGAATTCCTCATTTTATAAACAGGGATTCGAGTATTCAATCCAAATCGTTAAAGATCACCCTAAATTAACATATAAATTATGGATGCAGCCTAAACCGGCAACGTTAGTGGGAATACTACCTGGTCTGGGCTCTTTCTATGAGACATCTATGTCAACTGCTTTGGCTCAGGCAGTATATAGTGCCGGCTACTCAGTTTTTTCAATCAGCAGTACTATGAATTGGGAATTCATGCAGTCGGCAGCAACAGTACTCACTCCCGGATATACACCTAAAGATGCAGAAGATGTATATTATGCTCTTTATAAAATTATTTCAAAAATCCAAAAAAAATATAAAGGTAAGGTTACAGATACCGCCTTAATGGGGTATTCGTTAGGTGCACTTCATACTCTTTTCATTGCAAAACTAGACAAAAAATACAGCTTGGTCAATTTTAGCCGCTTTCTTGCAATCAATCCCCCTGTAAACCTTCTGTATGGTTTAACACAATTAGACGATTTTTTTTCAGTTTCAGACTCATGGCCTGAGACAAAAAGAGAAAAAAAGAGAAGAAAGGCCGGAACGATATATAAGCTAATTATAGATAGAATGGTTTCGCAGAATTCAAAAATGCCTTTTAATACTACAGAAGCAAAATATCTTATTGGATATGCTTTTCATTCTTCGCTCGTAGAGACTATTATGTCTATTCATCAAAGAAAAGATTTAGGTGTTTTAAAATCCTCCTACTATTGGCTTTTCCGTAATACTCTTTACGATGAAATTAATACTTTTAACTTTTATAAGTACATTAAACTATTTGTTCTCCCCTATTATTCAAAGGAATTTGGCCGTAAAGTTACAATGAAGGAATTAAACGAAAGAGCCAGTCTAACTGCAATTACGGATACTTTGAAAACAAATGATAAAATCAGAGTAATACATAATATTGATGATTTTCTTATTACAAAGGCTGATGTTGAATGGTTAGAAAAAACATTAGGAGATCGAATTATTTTATTAGACAAAGGCGGACATCTCGGTAACTTATATCGTAAAGATGTGCTCCAATGGGTAGTGGAAGGTGTTACTACGCCATCGACTCCAGAGACTACTACCCCGTAAAGCCTATAAAATGTGGAGCTAAAAAGTCATAGAATCATGTGTCTACCCCCGCAAAATATCTTTTTTATCCCAAATTAAAATTTTTATACAGGAAATCGATTGAAACGGAAAAGCTATAGTTTAACCCCATAGATAAACCATGTGGTAGTTCAACTAAGGCGTTATAGCAAACCTATTTGCTATTAAAAACTATCATTATGCAATCGTTATATCTTCACGAATAGCCAACTGAGCTAAAATGTTATCAAGGAAAGAATCCTTAACAAGGAAATAAATAATGACAGAGGATCAAAAGAAAACATTAGAGTCCCAACTTTGGGGAATAGCAAATCTTTTAAGAGGTAAAATCAGTGCAGATGACTATCGAGATTACATTCTCGGTTTTATTTTTTATAAGTACTTAAGTGAAAAGCAATATCTGTATGCCAATGAATTACTGGAAGGCGAAGAGGTTACTGATTATATAAAAGTAACCGATCAGGAAACTTTGGAAGCCATTAAAGAAGAATCACTGTTAAAATTGGGTTACTTTTTAGAACCCAAAGAACTTTTTTCGGTATTGGCAAAAAGGGGAAATGCCAATACTGAACATGAAAGTAATTATATTTTAGAAGATCTACAAGCAGTAATGAACCATATTGAACAAAGCACAATGGGAACAGAATCTGAAGAAGATTTCAATGCTTTGTTTGAAGATCTGGATTTAACCTCTACTAAAATAGGCAGAACTGTCGGAGCAAGAAACGAAGTAATTGTAAAAATTATTAACCATCTTGATAAAATAGATTTCAAGCTCAAAGAGATTGATTCTGATGTTCTGGGTGATGCTTACGAATATTTAATTGCAAAATTTGCGGCAGGCGCTGGAAAATCAGCAGGTGAATTTTATACTCCTCAACAGGTCTCCAAAGTGTTAGCAAAAATTGTAACTACCGGTAAATCCAAAATAAAATCGGTATATGATCCCACATGCGGTTCGGGTTCTTTATTATTGCGTGTTGCAAAGGAAGCTGATGTAAGTGAATTTTATGGTCAGGAGTTAAACCGTACTACCTATAACCTGGCTCGTATGAATATGATTTTGCATGACGTACATTTTCGTGAGTTTGATATACAGCACGAAGATACCTTGGAAAACCCGCAGCACGAAGACAAACGATTTGAAGCAGTTGTAGCAAATCCTCCTTTTTCAGCTCACTGGAAAGGAAAAGACAATCCACTAAATAGTACAGATGAACGATTTAGTCAATATGGCAGATTAGCACCAAACACTAAAGCCGATTACGCTTTTGTACTGCATATGGTATACCAGTTAGCTGACAATGGAGCAATGGCAACTGTACTGCCGCACGGTGTTTTATTTCGTGGAGCTGCTGAAGGTATTATCAGAAAATATCTAATTAAAGAACTTAACTATCTGGACGCAGTTATTGGACTGCCAGCTAATATTTTTTACGGAACATCAATACCAACCTGTATTTTAGTGATTAAGAAATGCCGTGAAAAAGATGATGATGTACTGTTTATAGATGCTAGTGGAGATAACCATTTTATCAAAAACGGTAACCAGAACGAATTACGGAATAGCGATGTAGAAGAAATAATAAAAACTTATCAGGCAAGAGAAACAAAAGATAAATATTCCTATGCGGCAACTCTCGAAGAAATTGCAGAAAACGATTATAACCTGAATATCCCACGTTATGTAGACACTTTTGAAGAGGAAGAACCTATTGATTTAAGTACTGTTTCTAAAAACTTGAAAAATCTGGACAAAGAACTTGTTACTGTAAATAAAGAAATTGCCGTTTTTTGTAATGAACTGGGAATCGAAACACCTTTTTAGTTAAAAATCAAAACTATTTGAAGATATAAAAGTGCGTACCATTTGGGATACTGAAAAAGAAAAATGGTATATATCTATTGTTGATGTAATTACTGTTTTAACTGAAAGTAAAAATCCACAAGTATATTGGAGATTTTAAAAAAAGAGACTATTAAGTGAGGGAAACCAAACCGTTACAGATTGTAACGCTTTGAAAATGAAAGCTGCTGATGGCAAAATGTGAAAGACTAATGTTTGCTTAGACTGAACAGGCTGAATTGGTTGCAAATTACGACCGGCTCAAAAGTTTAAAACATTCTATGGACAGTAGAACTGTTAAAATGTTAAATGAATAAGAGAAATAGTCATGACTGAAAAAAATGAAATAAAACTGTTTGAAGAACAAAAAGTGCGAACCGTTTGGGATACAGAGCAGGAAAAATGGTATATATCTATAATAGATGTTGTGGCAGTACTTACAGTGCAAAACAATTATCAAACTGCAAGGAAGTATTGGAATAAACTGAAAGAGCGTCTTAAAAATGAGGGAAATGAAACGGTGACAAATTGTCACCAGTTGAAAATGAAAGCTGCAGATGGCAAAATGAGAAAAACTGATGTAGCAGATACAGAACAGCTTTTCAGATTAATTCAATCAATTCCTTCACCAAAAGCAGAACCTTTTAAACTGTGGCTGGCTCAAATCGCATCTGAACGATTAGATGAAATGCAGGACCCGGAAATTTCTATTGACAGAGCATTGAAACAATATCTGGAGTTAGGATATTCTGAAAACTGGATTAACCAACGATTAAAAAGCATTGAAATACGTAAAGAACTGACAGATGAATGGAAAAAACGAGGGTTGAAAGAGGGTATACAATTTGCCACATTAACCAATATTATTACCAAAGCCTGGGCTGAAAAAGACACCAGAGAATATAAAATACTGAAAGGTTTGAAAAAAGAAAACCTGCGGGACAATATGACCAATACCGAGCTTATACTTAATATGCTTGCCGAAGCTTCTACAAAAGATATTTCGCAAGCAGTAGAGCCTAAAAACTATACCGCAAGTAAGAAAGTGGCAAAACAAGGTGGTAATGTTGCCGGAGTAGCCAGAAAAGAGCTTGAATCAAAAACAGGAAGAAAAGTAGTTAGCTCTGTAAATGCAAAATCTGTTTTGGGAGAGAATAAAACTGAAAAACTCAATCCCAAAAAGGATAAATAATGAAATCTGCACAAAATTTAATACCACAATTAAGATTTCCTGAGTTTAAGGGGGAATGGGTAAATAAGAAGCTGGGAAAATTAGGTAACTTTATGGGTGGCGGTACGCCTGATAGTTCAAAAAAAGAATATTGGGAAGGTAATATTCCTTGGATTTCCAGTTCTGATATTAAAGAAGGTACTATTCAAAAAATTGAAATTACTCGATTTATTACAAAGGAAGCAATAAATGAATCAGCCACTAAAGTTATTCCTTCCAATAGTGTCCTTATTGTTTCAAGAGTTGGAATTGGGAAGTTTGCAGTCTCTAAGCAGGATATCTGTACCAGCCAAGATTTTACAAGTCTAATTACTAATGAAAATTCATTTTTCTTAGCATATTATTTCATAGCTCGTTCTAATCGCTTTGTTCGTTTAAGCCAAGGAACATCAATAAAAGGATTTACGGGTAAAGATATTCGTAATTCTAAATTTGCGATTCCATGTAATTTAACAGAACAAACCAAAATTGCCACCTTCCTAACCGCAGTTGACAAACGCATAGACCTACTGAAAAAAAAGAAAGAAGAATTGAACCAATACAAAAAAGGCGTAATGCAAAAATTGTTCTCTCAGGAAATTAGATTTAAAGATGATAACGGAAACAATTTTCCAGACTGGGAAGAGAAAAAATTGGGAGAGGTTTGTGAAAATGTTATGTATGGTCTTAATAGTTCAGCAATAGATTTTAATGGGAAAGACAAATATATTAGAATTACAGATATAGATGAAAGTAATAACATGTATTTACCAAAACCTTTAACTTCTCCTGATGGTAATTTGGATGATTCTTTTCTAGTAAAAAAAGGTGATATGCTATTTACAAGAACTGGAGCGAGTGTTGGTAAAACTTATATCTATAATGAAAAAGATGGAAACCTTTATTTTGCTGGTTTCCTTATTCGTTTCTCAATAACAAAGGCAGCCCCTCATTTTGTTTTTTATAATACTCAAACTCATAGATATGCAAAATGGGTAAAAACAATGTCAATGCGTTCTGGTCAGCCAGGGATAAATGCAGAGGAATACAAATCATTTAAAATCCCTTTCCCATCACAACCTGAACAGCAAAAAATTGCAGATTTTCTATCATCCATAGATAAAACGATAGAAAAAGTAAGTAGTCAAATTGATGATTCGGTAGTATTTAAACAAGGTTTATTACAAAAGATGTTTGTGTAAAAAGAGGATTATGATGAATAAACTAAGCATACAAGATGAATTGAGTGATTTTTTACTTTACACTTCACCTAATGGAAAAACCAAGGTAGATGTAATATTAAACAACGAAACAGTTTGGTTGTCACAAAAATCAATTGCTTATCTGTTTGGGGTGCAGGTTCCTGCAATAAGTAAGCATTTAAAAAACATTTTTGAAAGTGGCGAATTGAGCGAAGATTTGGTTATTTCCATTTTGGAAACAACCACTCAGCACGGGGCAATTA
Organism: uncultured Victivallales bacterium; assembly: GCA_964523175.1. Taxonomy (GTDB): domain Bacteria; phylum Verrucomicrobiota; class Lentisphaeria; order Victivallales; family GWF2-38-69. The sequence continues at coordinate 8,750 of CAZGAI010000105.1, forward strand.
AAGGCAAAACACAAACAATACCGACTAAATTTTACAATCTTGATGCTATTATTTCAGTTGGTTATAGGGTTAATTCAACCCAAGCCACACAGTTTAGAATTTGGGCTACCAATACCATTAAAGAGTTCATTATAAAGGGTTTTGTAATGGATGACGAACGACTTAAAAATGGCAGGTTTTTTGGTAAAGATTATTTTAAAGAGTTGCTCGAAAGAGTTCGTTCCATCAGAACCAGCGAACGAAGAATTTATCAGCAAATAACCGATATTTTTGCAGAATGTAGCATTGACTACAACTCAGAATCAGATATTACCAAAGATTTTTACGCAACGGTACAAAATAAATTCCATTTTGCTATTAGTGGAAATACTGCTGCCGAAATAGTTTTCAAAAATGCTGATGCAAAAAAAGAGTTTATGGGTTTATCAACTTGGAAAAACTCACCAGATGGCAGAATCCTAAAATCAGATGCTACAATTGCCAAAAATTATCTTAGCGAAAAAAACATAAAAAGTTTGGAGCGTACCATTAGTAGTTTTTTCGATTATATAGAGCGAATAATTGAAACTCGAACATCTTTTACAATGGAACAGTTTGCCCAGAGTGTTAATAAATTTTTAGATTTCAACGAATATAAAATTCTAAAAGACAAAGGGAGAATCTCAGCAAAAGAAGCAGAAACAAAAGCATTTGAAGAGTATGAAAGATTTAATAAAATTCAAAAAATAGAAAGTGATTTTGATAGAGTAATAAAAAAGTTAAAAGGTAAAAAATGACCACGCAGCCTGAACAAATACTGGAAAACAATCTGATCGCTCAATTAATACAGTTGGGTTACAAACGTGTAGTCATAAAAGATGAAAAAGATTTGCTGTCTAATTTTAAATTACAATTAGAAGTTCATAATAAGGTTGAATTATCGGATAACGATTTTATACAGATACTCAACTATATAAACAAAGGTAATATTTTTGAACGCGCTAAAGTTTTGCGGGATCGTGTACCGTTTACTAACGATAATGGCGAAAACAAAACAGTAGAGTTAATCAATCAAATACATTGGTGTCAAAATCA
>CAZGAI010000106.1:0-9814 GCA_964523175.1 uncultured Victivallales bacterium
ACCTAAGAAATGAAAGAAAAAACATTGCAGAAAAGTTTTCACTAGCAACAAAGCTAAAACTAAATAAGCTGGGCTTTATTAAAGCTGATATTTCAGTCAGTTTTCAAAACAACGCCCCCTTCTCTACAGGTATTGATAAGATAGAGTTTCTTTTTACCGCAAATCCCGGTGAAGAAAAACTCCCGCTGCGTAAAGTTGCCAGCAGCGGTGAAATTTCCAGAGTGATGCTTGCTATTAAAACGGTTCTTACAAATGCCGACAATATCCCGATATTGATATTTGATGAAATTGACGCCAACATCGGTGGAGAAGTAGCAAACCAAGTGGGTATGGAGTTACTTAATTTGAGCAGCAAACATCATGTTTTATGTATTTCTCATCAGCCTCAGGTTGCCGCTTTTGCCAATTCTCACTATAGCGTATCTAAAACAGTAAGCGAAGATTTAAGAACATTTACTAAAATATCCAGACTTAATGATAAAAAAAGAGTTTTAGAGCTTGCCCGAATGCTGGGCGGCGGTAAAGCGGCACAGGAACACGCGAAAGAAATAATTGCTGTACATAAATAAAATAAGCGCTGTTTTGCAACAGCACTTATTTAAAGGCTTCTGAATAAATCATCAAATTTCAATCCATGTCCAATTTTATAAAGAACCTGCTTTGTAACAGGATCTTCGATTGATACAGGAAGTTTTCCTGTGGGGTTTAACAGTACTTTATTGTCATCACCAACAAATAACGCTTCTGCTACTGTTTCCAAATTTATCGTCAATACTGCCTGGATGGCATTTGTCTGATCAAACCCAACAGCCCCGTAAATAACAAAATTAGCTTTACAGCTTGGGATAAAAGCTATATCATAAGGATTCCTAGTCGCAACAGTAACAAGTTTTTTGCTGTTAGAATCAGTAAATGCTGCTATCTGTTCCGGTAAAGTTTTAGATAAATCAAGATTGTATGTCATAAGAATTATAAAATCTGAATCTAATATCTGCTCCTTCAATGAATCATCAAGCACAGTACTGAAGTCGATCAAATGACTATCTATTGTTACAGGCTTAGAAAGATTATCAGCTGCTTTACTGATACTTTCAGATAAAATATTAATCCTGGTTTTATTACTGTCTAAAACTAATATTTTAGAGTTCTCTTCCAGCTTAAACGGTAAAATTTTATTGTCATTTTTTACTAAAGTGATCCCTCTAGATGATGCTTTTCTTTCAATTGATTTATGCATATTACAGCCCACAATTTTATCAGCTTTATCAATTTTATTTTCAATGGAAACTTCATTGTCTCTATTTTTGAATAAATCTTTTTTTATTTTTAATGATATTATTCTTTCAACAGATTCTTCAACTCTCGCAAGAAATGCCGGGTTGTCACTACATTCCTTTTCAAACGCAACAAGCAGATTTTCAAGTTTGCAGATATCTTTCTCTTCCCATATTCTAACAGGCATAACAGCCATATCTGAACCGGCCATTATAGTTTTAACAGCAGCCTCTTCGTTGCCGAAGTTATCGCTTATGGCCTTCATATCCAATGCATCTGTAAGAATAAGCCCGTCAAATTTAAGTTTCTCTTTGAGTAATTCTGTTATAATCCTGTGCGATAGAGTTGCCGGTGTACCTATTTCTTTTCCATCTTTTTTGGACTTTTGTTTAGTATCATCCAGTGCTGGTACAATAACATGTGCAATCATTATCGAATCAACGCCTGCCTGAATAGCAACTTCAAAAGGTTTTAGATCGATGTTTTTCAGCTCTTCATAGGAATAATCAACAGTAGCGAGTTCTAAATGAGTATCACTTACAGTATTTCCATGTCCTGGAAAATGTTTAATACATGACATTACCGAGGCTTCACTTAAGCCTTCAATGGATGCCTTTCCCATTTCTCCGACCAGTTCCGGGCTGCTACTGAAAGACCTTACACCGATAATGGGGTTGGAAGGCGAAGAGTTTACATCGATGGTCGGCGCAAAATTAAGATTGATACCCAGTACATTCAACTCAGTAGCGATAGCCTTCGCTACTTCTTTTGTTAATGAATAATCATTTGCTGCACCCAATACCATATTACCCGGCATATCAGTTCCTGTCTGAAGTCTTGTTACAATTCCGCCTTCCTGATCAATGCCCAGCAGTAAAGGTATTTTAGCATCAGACTGTATATCCTCTACAAGTCGAACTATCTGTTCAGGTTTTCCTGTATTTTCTCTGAATAAAGCAATTCCCCCCAGCTGATATTCTGCAATAAGCTTCTTTATTGTAGGATTAAATTCACTTGATGGTATATAGTTATCATTTTTGTCTTTACCCCAAAATCTAAAATCCATCATTATAAGCTGACCGAGTTTGTCTCTCAAAGTCATTTTTTCTATTATATTTTTAAGCATGATGATTATTCCTTTTTAAATATCATTAAATTATTTTTCTACTTTTTTCTACCGTAATGAACGGGATCCATCTTCAAAAACAAAGCTACCACAGCAGCAGGAATGATCAAAATTAGCACAAACATAAAGAAATGCTCATATCCCATCATTTCCTGAAGCCAACCACTTATCATTTTCGGGACCATAATTCCAAGTAACATAACGCCGGCAAAAAATGAGAAATGTGCTGTTTTATATTTACTGTCCTTGACCATATAATATACAAATACTATGTATGCTGCATATCCAAAACTAAAGCAGAACTGTTCAAATGCCATACATGATAGAACTATGCCATGGCTCTGAATCTGAAAGTGAGCAAGTACAATATAAACTGCATTTGGAGCATTAATTGCGATAATCATCCACCAAATCCAATATTTAAATCCCTTACGATATATAGCGTAACCACCTAAGAATCCACCCAGAATAATAGTAAGCGGCGCAACAGTACCATAGGCCAAACCGGTAAACGCATTTGTCAAACCAAGCCCGCCTTTACTGATAGGATCAAGCAGAAAAAGTGGTAAAATAGTTGAAACCATACTTTCAGATAATTTATAAAAAAACAGAAAAAGCAGTGCTATTATTAACCCTTTAATTTTGACAAAAGCTACATATACATCAACAAATTCACGCATTGCTTCTTTGACTGTTTTATGTTCGGTCTTTTCTGTCTTAGGCAAAATAAATTTGTGATACACTCCAATTGCAAGGCAAAATGCACCCGAAATAATTAAGCCAAATGACCATGCTGTGAAAAAATCATTGGTATGAGTATAAAGCAGACCACAAAACATTACAATAAACCCGGTAGCGAATATTTTGCCAAGGTTATAGCATGCACCCTGTACTCCGACAAAGAATGACTGTTGCGATGGCTGCAGTTCAATTAAGTAGAAACCGTCAGTTGCAATATCATGACTTGATGACAAAAATGCTATTGCCCAGGCAAGAGCAATGCTTAACATGAAATAATGAGGTGTCTGAACCACAAATGCCATACCAATAAACAGGCATCCAATGATAATTTCCATCATATATATCCACCAGCGTTTTGTCATAAAAATATCGATAAGCGATGCCCACAGCGGTTTAAGGACCCAGGGCATAACAAGTAAACCAGTATAAATTGTAATTCGAGCGTTAGAGACGCCGAAGTTCTTATACATAATTCCAAGAACAAACATAATCATGACACCTGGAAAACCTTCCATGCAGTAAACAGAAGGCACCCAGGACCATGGCCTTTTATTCGTTGATAAAGATTTGACACTTGACATATTAATCACTCTCCTTTTATAAACTTTCTAGTTATTGTTAATTTTGTTTACTACTGTTGATTAGAAAATAATTTGCTAAATATAGATTCTCTACCTCTATTGTCGATTAGTAGATTACATGAAGCTTATTTATAAAATTACACATTGTGCACATTGTTCTTAAGATGCTCAATTGCAGCACATTTGTGCACTATTTTAGTTTTATATATACAAGTTTTTAGGAAACTACAATTTAGAGCGTAGAGTGTAGACTTTTTAACTTAATCTTTGTCGTGATCTTTGTCATTGTCGGCCAAGATTACGAGTGTCTGTTTCTTCTGGTTAAAGCCTTTTTATGTCTCTAGTCTTCCGCCTTCGCTCTGCGAGCGACAGCGAATGCTCGCTGCACGTAATCGTTATGCTTGACGTTTTGGAGACTATACTGTGAATCAGTTGAGTTTTGAAGCCTTGTGGTTTTTAACCCAAGATTACTGAATAAAACCTAATTACTGTTTATTTGTTTCCAGCAAAAATACCTTATCATTTTTTCTAACCTTTACAGGAAATGGAATACTGACAAGATCATTTTTATTTGCTGATGAAACAGTTTTATTTTCAAACCTGATTTCCGTGACTACAGTCTTCTCTACACCTGTAGTAGGACCAATCACCATTATTTCGTTACCAATAGAAATACCACCTTCTTTCAAGTCTATTTCAGCAACATTTATTTTAGAATAATACTTAGAAACCAGTCCAATTCGAGTCTTCTTTTTAGTTGCCTGATTATTTGCATTGCCGCTCCAGATATCCAGACTTTCTCCAAGATAATAACCGCCATGCCAAAAATCACGATTAAAAACAGTTTTCAGTTCCTGCTCCCAGATATCTATATTCTCTTTTGTATATTCATTACACTTTATACTTTCAAGAGCGGCTTTATACACTTTAGTTACTGTATAAACATAATCAGGAGAACGCCCCCTCCCCTCAAGCTTCAAAACGCTCACACCGGCTTCAAGTATCCTGTCCAGACATCTTATTAAACAGATATCTTTTGGAGACATAATATATTTATTATCAACTACAAGTTCTGATCCATCAGTTTCATCAATTACACGATAAGACCTTCTACAGTTCTGATAGCAGGCCCCACGGTTCGCTGAAGCATTATATTTGGCTAAACTCATGTAACATTTTCCAGAAACGGAAACACATAAAGCTCCATGGGTGAAAACTTCTATTTTAACCGGATTCCCACCTGGTCCCTGAATAGGTTCATGCTCATTTTTACCCTGAACTGCATCGATTATGTTTTTAATCTGTTTTAGCGTCAATTCTCGCGCTAATACAATTACATCGGCAAACTTTGAAAAGAATTTAACTGCTTCAATATTGCAAACATTGGCCTGCACAGAAATATGCACACTAAGTCCCAGGTCATGGGCCATCTGAATAATAGAAATATCACTTGCTATTATAGCTGAAATTTTCGCATCTTTTGCTGTTTTAAGTATTTCAGACGCAACATCAATATCTTCATCATATATCAGCGTGTTGAGGGCAAGATAACTCTTAACCCCCCTTCCCCTGCAAATATCAGCCACTTTTGCAATATCTTCAACACTGAAATTATACGAAGACCGAGACCTCATATTCAGCTGACCCGCCCCAAAATAGACAGAATCCGCACCTGCATCAATCGCAGCAGACAAAGCTTCAAATGAACCAACAGGGGATAATAATTCCGCAATAGAATTCTTCATTATAATGCAAACTTCCTTACTATTTCTTGTTTTTTGTTATTTATGATTTTTCCGTTTTCGGCATTACTTTGTTTATTGTAATTTATTTGAAATTTGTAATTTATTTATTGTGATTTTCTTAAACAATATACATAATTTATACATTATAACACCCTATTACCTATAATTTTAAATTATTTGTTGAGTTTTTTAATGACAGGAGTATACTATAGCTTGTTTAATTTTATATCAGGAAAACTTTACTGCAATAAATATTCAAAAGAAAGTTTTTTACTAAAAAATCATATAAGCGACTCAGGAGACATATTTTGAAAAAGAAAGTAATTTCAATTATAGGTGCAGGTAACATCGGCCTTTCAATAGCAAATGGACTTGCTGATTCAGCGGATTTCTCCGCTGAAAAAATAATACTGACAAATAAAAAGTTTTCAATTCTAGACGGACTTGATAAGCGCGGATTTATTCTTGAAAAAAATAACTGCGAAGCCGTAAATAACTCAGACATAGTTATTATTTCTGTAGAACCGCAGCATATGGATGAAGTATTAGCTGAAATAGGAACAGTTTTTGTTCCAGGCAAACACATATTAATATCTGTCGTTACCGGAGCTAAAATTGAACAGATAAGCCAAAAGGTAAATATGGGAGTAACTATAATACGTTCTATGCCCAACACAGCAATGGCAGTAAGAGAATCTATGACCTGCCTGGCTTCAAATAACGCAAGTCAAGAAGCTATGAAAACTGCTCAGCAAATTTTTGATGCCGTAGGAACTACTCTTATAATAGAAGAAGAAATGATGAGTGCAGCTACAGCACTGGCAGCCTGTGGAATTGCCTTTTTCCTAAGAGCAATAAGAGCCGCCTCCCAGGGTGGTATCGAAATTGGTTTTCATGCTAAAGAAGCACTTGCAATGGCAGCACAGACAGCTAAAGGCGCAGCTACACTGCTTCTTACAAACCAAAATCACCCTGAACAGGAAATAGACAGAGTAACAACTCCTATGGGATGCACAATAGCCGGCCTGAACAGAATGGAACATGAGGGTTTCAGTTCTGCTATGATCAAAGGTATTACTGTATCAGCAAACAAAGCTGCAGGACTTTATAAAAAAGGCTGAATATTATCAAGAACAAATTAGATTAGTTAAAAATGGACAAAATACAAAACTCAAATCTTTAGGATGCCATAATAAAAAACAATATTCCATTCTATTGTCAACACTGGCAAAAAAAGATTGAATAGGGAGTGGCCTAACTTGGAATTTGATAATTCCTTGTTGGCTATTGGATATTCAACTAAGTAGTATTTCTTACCCCCAATATATATGAATAAAATTAAAAATAACGTTTTATATCAGTTCAAAGATTATTTAATAAGCAAGTACGGCACACCGCTATACCGTGTGCCTATAGATTTAGCATTGGACTGTCCGCATAGGGATAAAAGTGGAAACGGCTGTATTTTCTGTTCAGAAGACGGCGCCAGAGCAAGACATCTAACAAGACATCTAACAAGACATCTGGATTTAAAAGCTCAGGTATCCGAAGGTATTAAATATGTGGAAAGAAGATATAAGGCAAACGGGAATTATATCGCCTACTTTCAATCCTACACAAACACTAATGCATCTCTGCACGTTTTAAAGCAGTACTACGAACAGGTTCTATCTCTTGCTGACTTTAAAATGATAATAATTTCTACTCGTCCGGACTGCCTTCCTGATGATATCCTGGAATATTTATCTGAACTTAACAATCGCTATGAGTTATGGGTAGAACTGGGAGTACAGTCCGCTAACGATAAAACCCTTAAACACATAAATCGCGGGCACGATTTTTCATCTGTAGAAACGACAATATATAACTTATCCGGTTTAAAGATAAAAACTGCAGCCCACATCATACTGGGATTACCCGGTGAGAATATTGACGACTATCGAAACACTATCCGCAAACTAAGTGATCTTCCTTTTTCAGGGATAAAAATCCATAACCTGCTTGTCCTTAAAAAAACAGCCCTTGCAAAAATGTATAATAATAAAAATATACACTTAATGAATGAATATGAATACGCTTCAGCTTTAATAGATATTATCCGCAGAACTCCCTCCAGCTGGCCATTAATGCGAATAAACGCAGACGCACCACCTGAAAATATCATCGTGCCAAAATGGTCTTTATCGAAAGGCCAATTGCTGGAATTAATAAAGAGCAGTATGCGACGGAATGGATATTCGCAGGGTGATTTGATAGAAAACAGGATAAATATAGTAAACGACAACGATAAAAATAATGAGGAAAAAAGCGGAAGCATAGCTTCATTTCTTAAGGTCAAAACAGATGATAACTCATTTACATTTTATCATCCGCGTTATAAAGAGAATTTTCATTCTCTGGCTGGAGCCGCATCTGAAGCTCAAAAAAAATTTATTGAACCGGTAATGCTTGAGCAATACCTGCCTGACAGCAATAAATGCATCAATATACTGGATATTGGCTTCGGACTTGGGTACAATGCCATAGCTGCGGTAAAAACTGTGTTAAAGCTTGGTGGTAGGGTAAAAATATTAAGCCTGGAATTTAACAGCACACCATTAACACTTGCAAAAGAAATTTTTCATCAGAAAACAATAGAATTTAATATTATAGATTCGCTATTACATAATAATGTATGGAGTTCCGACTCGGCTGAAATTATAATTAAATATGGTGACGCTAGAAACAGTATTAAAGAGCTGACAGATAAATTTGATATTGTTTTTATGGATGGTTTTTCACCTACAAAAAATCCTGAACTTTGGACTTATGATTTTGTAAAAAAAATAGTAAATAGGTTATCCCAAAACGGCTTAATAGTAACATATTCTTCGGCATTTCCTGTCAGAGGAGCCTTTTTCAGAAACAAGCTATATGTAGGTACAACTAAACCTTTCGGTAGAAAAAAAGGAGGAACGATAGCCTCACTTAACCTGGAAAAAATCAAAATGCACCTGTCAATTAAAGAGGCAAATATAGTATTAGAATCCACTGCAGGTGTTCCTTATAGAGACCCAAACCTTGACTGGCCCGGGAAAAGGATATTTCAATATCGCGATAAATTAGTAAAACACCTCAGAGACAAAGGCGTTCCAAGGTGGTATAAAGGATGAATATATACTAATAACTCAACTTTCGGGTTTCGTTACAATTTATAAATCGGTCAATTACTATGACGATTTAGGTCTATTTGTTTAAATGTACCCCTCATTAAAAAGCAAAAGATATATTTTAAAGTGATTTAAGAACTTTTAAATAAACATGTAACTGAATACAGAAAATCTAATGAACTTTTTTGCAGGATCTGTTCATTTTCTCTGATAGCCGGGATTTTTTCTCCAACTACATTTTCAATTCAGCCTTAGTCTTAGTATCGGTATAAAAGTTATTTCCATCACCATCTGCAGTATTTCCGCGAAAGGTACTTTTTTCTATGGTGATATACATATTTCAATCCTTTAAAAAATTGTTATTTGAAATAGAATACTTATAAATTTGAAATCATAACTACTATTTTATTTTTTGCAGAAAAGATCTTAGTTTTGTTTCAGGTGAAACGGCTACTTTTTCTTTATATATAGATTCTATTATATTTAGAATTCCAATCTCGTAATTATCGTAGCAAATCAGTAGAGATTTATAAGAAATATCGTGATATCCATAAATATGGCTTATCGCACATAGCAATTCATCAATTACGTATTCTTTTTGTTTGTTGTACTAGTTAACACGATTTTACATTCTAACTTAACAGCACAAGCTGTTCGTAAATTGCATTATACACATAAAATTTATTATCAGCAATAATATTTGGAGGCGGTTTAGCAATAAGATCAACAAATCCTTCATAAAATGTTCCGTATTTTGAATGCCACAGTCTAAAAAACTCCATTTCAGCCCCGCAGTAAGGACAGATCATGGGAACAACTCTATTTCCATGACCACACTCAAAACACTGATATTCTGCAAAACCAATTCGTTTGGGATCTCCGCAGGAAAGCATTTTTGATACTAATTCATTGCAGTGATCTGCATCATACCATGGATTATCTTTTTTGAAGCCTTCCCAGTGATCTAAAAATATTGATAACTCTAAAGGGTAGGGTAACACTTTGTCTTGTGGACGAAGAATTAAAATAAAATATGAAAAAGTTTGAAATAAAAACTGACAACTTTAAATCAGGACTTGACACCCAAATTCTAAAGAATTACAATCCAAAAACACTACTATTAACATTGAGTTTCACAATTTAGATTATATTTAAGTATTCTGGTGCTTTGTTTCAGTTATTTGTTTTTTGTAAATT